>NZ_JBPBBB010000002.1:0-227894 GCF_050896375.1 Roseovarius tibetensis | reverse complement strand
ATCCCGTCGGGCCTGCCTCATAACATACTGAAACAGGTGACCCTCGCCCGGAAAGTTTCTTGACCAGCCGGTCCACGCTGGCAGGAGCGTTCTCGAATGTGCCCAAGCTGAGAACGTCGTCACGCACCCCACCCTGGGCCATCGCAACCGTGAGGTTGTCCTTCGATACATCGATCCCGACGTAAATTGTTGCTTGTTCGCTTGTCATGCCTTCCTCCATCGCAGATCGACGGCATTTGCCGCCATGCGATCAGAGTACAGCCTGATCCATCATCAGCGTGCCGCTGGAAAAAGACATGCGGTCTTACGGAAAATGATCCCCGGGTCACTTTCTTATCCTCCTCACCTTCGCGCACAATGCCGCCACGGCGCATCTTTCCATACCGCTCGTCGAGGATGAGATACTTGATCTCGCTGAGTGGGCTGTCGCGCCAGGCCGCCAGCTCCTCATCGAGCAGTTTGGCGGCCCGGCTGACTTCGGAGGAGGACAGACTCTCGATCCCGAAATCGCGCATCACGGCCTCGACCTTACGGGTCGACACGCCTTTGACGTACATCTCGGCCACTGCCAGCATGACAGCCCGGACCGACCGCCGCCCGCGCTCGATCTGCATCGCCAGCTCGAAAGCCCGCGCGAACACCGAGGCGATGTCTGTGGGTCCCGTCTCGATCAGCTGTTTCAAGACCGCCTCAAGCGCAGTATCCTTTCGCCTGTCCATTTGTTCTTACTTATGGATGGTGTGCAACTCCATGGAATAGCAGACTGGGCAGCCCCTGCCGGGGCGCGCCCGGCAGGGGCTCATGGCCCGCGCCTCATGCGAATTTCCAGACGTGAGGTTACAGTACCCTGCTTCCTCAACAGGCGGCGGAATAGGCAGGGTCAGATTGCCTCGCGCGCGTATCTCAAAGAGGTGGCCACATGCCGTGGAACCGGTGGCCTCATGCGCGTGGAATAGTCAGCGTGCCGTTTATGGCGGGCAGTGGCGTCAGTTGGATCGCAATGAGCTGGGTCGTGACGGACCGTTTGTGAGTTTGATCAATCGGCGTCTTCACCAAAAGGGCCTGAACGGATACCCAGCGTGTCGACGACGTCGGATGGTCGTGCTCGTCCCGATAGAGGTTCGGCACAATTTGGGGATCTCGCGGTCGCAGACATGTCTGCTTGAATCGAGGAGACTCGAAGAAAGCCACGAAAGCTGCTTTGCGATCCAAAGTGGCTGCGTTCGCAACAGGCCAAGATCCCGCCAGTGACCGTGTCATTAGCGCACGACGAACTCGGCGTGCAGGGCACCGGCGGCCTTGATGCTTTTCAGGATGTCGATCATGTCGCGCGGCGCGACACCGAGGGCGTTGAGGCCCGCAATCACCTCGGACAATGACGTTCCCGCAGGCACCTCGGCCAGTCCGATGCCCGGCTCTTCCTCGATCTCGGCCTCTGTGCGGGGCACAACCACCGTTTGTCCGCGCGCGAACGGGTTTGGCTGCACGGCAAGTGGTCTTTCCTGGATACGCAAGGTCAGGTTGCCCTGTGATACGGCAACGCGCGAAATCCGGACATCCTGCCCCATCACGATGGTCCCGGATCGTTGGTCCACGACGACACGCGCCTTACGCTCAGGCTCGACAAGAAGGTTTTCCACCCGTGCAAGGGCGTGTGCCGGCGATGCGGCGCGCATCCCTGCAATGTCGAGACGCACTGTCCCGGAGTCGAGCATTGCGGCAACACCGCGCCCGACGGCCCCATTGATTACCCTCTCGATTCGCGCGGCTGTGGTGAAATCCGGTTCCCTCAAAGCAAGACGGATGACATCGAGACCCGTGAAATCAAACGCGATCTCGCGCTCTATGCGCGCGCCGGACGGGATCGTACCCGATGTGGGAACACCCTGGGTCACGCCCCCTGCCTCGCCTTCTGCCGCGACACCCCCGGCGATGATCGTGCCTTGCGCCACGGCGTAGATCTGTCCATCCGCCGCGTTGAGCGGTGTCATGATCAGAGTACCGCCAAGAAGGCTCTTGGCGTCGCCAACGGCTGAAACCGTTACGTCGATCTGGCCGCCTGCCCGTGCGAATGGGGGGAGCTCTGCGGTGACGAAAACGGCGGCGACATTTTTCGGGCGAAACTGCTCGCCTGAGATATTGACCCCGAGACGCTCGAGGATATTCGACATGATTTCTTCGGTGAAGGGGGCGTTTCGCAAGCCATCGCCGGTACCATTCAGCCCTACCACAAGGCCGTACCCAACCAGATCGTTGCCGCGAACGCCGTCGAATTCCACCAGGTCCTTCATGCGCACCGGGCTGGCCGAGGCGGGCAGAACGATGGGCAGCGACACCAAGAGAAGCAGAAGCAAGCGCGGCAGTCTCAATATTCTGCTCATGACAGGAAGTTCATCAGGTTGAGGCGGGCGGCACGCGCCGTCAGCGTGTAAAGGGCTTCCAGTTGCGACTGGACCTGTTCAAGCTCAACGGCAGTCGAGGCGATGTCCACGGAGACCTGATCGTTCCGGGCGATGCTGAGGCTGGTGCGGCCTGCGGCGATCCGGCTTTCGGCTTGGGCGATGCGGTCTTCGGCAAAGCCAAGATTGGCGCGCAGACCCGTCAGCGCGGTCTGTCCATTCAAAAGCCGTTCCCCTGCGGCACCGACCAGGTCGCGACGATCCTGCCACGAAAGGCCGAGTGAGGCATCGTCAAGAATGGCGATCAGCGCGGTCTGCTTCATGATGTCTCGCAAGGCGGGATCATCGGCCCTGATATCTAGGGCGACGGATTCCCCCGCACCCAGATCGCGGGGTGTCAAACCCTCCACGCCTCCTTGATAGACCAACGTGTTGAAGCCGCCTGCAGGATCTTCGAAGAACGTGTCGAGTCCCGCCATGACGGCGGCCGCATCCGAAGCGCCGGCGAGGGCGGTTTTCAATTCATCAAGGAGCACATCCGCCGCTGCCAGTGGCGCGGCATCGGTCACGTTTCCGGCGAAGAGCGCCCGTCCGCCGATGTCGCGATTGAGCGCCCCGGTCAGCGCGTCCAAGGTGCCGCGCGCCTCGACGGAGACAGTCGCCAGTTGGGGGCTGCCGACGCCAGAGCCGACCGTCAATGCATTCGTGGCAAGGTCACTGGTCGTTGACTGCACGCGGTCAAGCGCGGTCTGCATCACTTCGGCATCCGTCGCGGCCACGCGTACCACATCGCGTCGGGCGTCGAGAACAGCCAGATCCCGTTCCACATCCGCAAGCTGCAAAAGATTTCCGGAAAGGTGCCGGGGAATGTCGGCAGCCTCGCCGCTTGAAAGTTCCCGGGTCAACCGGTCCATCTGCCGGTTGAGTTCCACGCTCTGGCGACGCAAGGCAAAGCTTTGGGCCATATCGCCCAGTGAGTGCAGGGGCATGATCAGATCCTCAACAGTGTTTGCATCATGTCGTCGATTGTCTGGATCATCCGCGCATTGGCGGAGAAAGCCTGTTCGACGAGGAGAAGGCGTTGCATTTCAGCATCGGTATCCACGCCGTTTTCCAGTTGCAGTGACCGAAGCTCGGCTGCCTGAGTGGTCGCAAAGCTGAGGTTTTGATCGGCAGACAGCCGGTCGTTGGCAAGCCGGGCGGAAACGTCGGCGACATGGCCGGAACTGCTGCGGACGGCGAGGCCGGGCGCGATTGCGCGCGGCTCGTTCAGCGCGTCGCCCAGGGCCTTGAGGAAATCGGCACTTCCGCTGGGTCCCGGAGCCGTGGCGCCCAGCCCGTCGCGAATGCGAAAGACGGCGCCGCCCTGATCGGGATCAACTCCCGCGTTCAGACGGATGCGACCCGCCAGGCCGATTTCGTCTGCGGGGGCGAACGCCGCGTTCGCGTCGGTGAAGAGACCGGGTGCGCCAGCGCTCAGGGTTGTGTCCAAACCTGGCGCCGACAAGCGCTCCACGAGGTCGCGGGCGATGGAATCGACGGCCGACTGGGCATCCACACCGGCCCGGTCCCGGTTGTCAAAAAGCGCGCCGAGTTTGCCACCTGAAAGCGGACCGTCAGCGTCGGTGCGCACGGGCTGACCATCCATGCGGATCCCGGACAAAAGACCGTTTTGCAGTGTCATATGTGCGGTCACGATCGGGGAGGCTTCGAATTTCAGCGCCGCCGCCCGACCATCGATCAGCAAAGCCCCCCCGGTGGTGACCAATGCAATCTTGTCATTCTCGCGGGGCAGTTGCCGGACCGGAACAATTTCAGCGATGTTGTCGACAAGGCTTTGGCGCTGATCCTCGAGAGAGGATGTGTCGCGTCCGCTGCTGTTGGCTGCCGCGATCTGGGTGTTCAGTTTCGCGATGTTTTGCAGGTTTCCATTCAGCCCTTCGATCGTGCGGGCGATAGTTGCGTCCGCCTCGCTGCGCATATCCTCTATCCGGCTTGAAATCCGGTTGAGAGATGTCGCGAGCTCATCCGCATTGTGAACGACACTCTGGAGGCGCGAGGTTTCTTCAGGGCGCGCCGCCGCGGATATGAGACTGGTTTCCAAAGCCGTGAGCTGCCCGGCAAGAGAGCCTGTCGCGCCCGGTGTGCCGACGGCACGTTCTAGGGCGTTGGCAAAACGGGCGCGGGTTCCGGAGTCGGCAAGGGCACTGTCCGCAAGCCTGAGATCCCCGAGCAGGGCAGTGTCGACATGGCGCGATATTCCGACAACAGAAACCCCGCGCCCACCCTGTTGCGACTGGAGGGAAACGTCGCGTGGGGCGTACCCTTCGGTCAGGACGTTCGCGATGTTGGCGGATACAACATCGGCACTGCGAGAGCTGGCGGTCAACCCGCTGAGCGCATTGGACAAGGCCCCTGAGATGGACATGCTGTGTGCCTTTCATGTTCCGGTGAACGACCTTCGCGTCAGCGGATGATGTTGGTGGTTTCCTGCAACATTTCGTTGACGGTCTGGATGACCTTGGCGTTGGAGGAATAGGCGCGCTGCGTCTGGATCATGCTGGTCAGCTCACCGGCCACGTCGGTGGCGGATTCCTGCCGGGCAAAGCCTGCGATCTCACCCGTGGGTCCCTCTCCGGCGTTCCAGAGAAAGAACGCGCCACTGTCCATCGACGGCTTATAGGTTTGCGCGTCGAATGACATCATGCCGTTCGGGTTCGGCACATCGACGAGCGGTACCTGGGCAATCACCTTCGTGGCGCCGGTATCGAAGAATGCCCGCACAAAGCCGTTTTCGTCCACTTCGGCGGACGTCATGCTGCCGACGGCTGTGCCATCCTTGGAAATCGAGAGCGGGGCAAAGCGGTCGGAAAGCTGCGTCAGCCCATCGGACGCGCCGGGGCGGCCGATATTGATCTCCATATCTCCGCTTGCCACCTGGACGGTGAGCCGTCCGGTCGCGGGATCGTAGGTGGTGCCTGCGCCAATGTTGTCTACGGGTATGACCGGGGGGATGGCGGCAGGGTCGGGGGCCACCAGAGTGCCGCCGTCGTCCCGGTCGTCCCTGAATGTCAGCGCGTATTTTCCGATTTCGACACCCGGTTGTGCTGAATCCGTAAGGGTCATGGTCCACTGGTTGGAACTGCCTGGCGTGAAGGTGACGCCGAGTGTCTCGGACCGCCCGAGATTATCGAAATACTCTACCGAAAGTTGCTGCGGGGTGCCCGTTGCACCAGGATCCGTTGCGGTTGCGGGCAAGTTCACACCGAGGTTGACCCGCGTCGTGGGTTCGCCGCTCAGCTGGTTGGTGCTGATCCGCACAGGCTCCAGCGCGTTGGTGGTATCGCGCGGAAAATTGGGGATCGTGCCGTCGGGATTTGCGGGCCATCCCAGCAGAACCTGCCCCGACTGGGTCACGAGGCGACCCTCGGCGTCGGTCCGGAAGGATCCTGTGGAGGTCAGCAACATTTCCGGGCTGTCGTTGCCGGCGGTTACCTGGCTCAGCTGTGCGACGGGCAGGAACCCCCGACCGCTGACCGCGAGATCTGTCGGGTTCGACGTCGAAATCAGTGATCCGCCCTGGTCGATCAGTCGCTGCGTCGTCGCGCGGACACCGCCGGCGGAATAAGTTCCCCCATTCTGCGCCATCACCATCGATTCGAAGTTCGATTCGACTCTGCGATAGCCGAATGTCGATGAGTTCGCGATGTTGTCGGAGATGGTGGCAAGCCGCGACGCATTCGCGTTCAACCCCGCGACACCGGCATTGAGAGAGGAGGAAATCGTCATGGACACGCCTTTCTGATGTATCGGCCAAGTTCGAGATACAGTCATAAGCGCGTTCGTTTAACAGACGGCTAATGAATCACATCTTTTGCGACTCACACTCGATCCGACCGCAAAAGGATGATTTCCAGGCGGTTGTTCCGCAGCGCCATGGGGTCGGCGGTTGCGGGCGACCGATCGGCGTGACCGGTGGTTCGTTTCATGCGATGGCTGCTTACACCGTCGGATTCCAGCATGCGCCGCAGACGGGTCGCGCGGCCGGTCGTGACGTCCCAGACCGGGTTCCTCGCGAGTGTGACCGGGTTTGCGCGGGTATGCGCAGTGACCGCGATCTCGTTTTCAACAAGGTTCGTGACACGCGCTACCAGTGCTGTCAGATCCCCGAGCAAGCGCGTCGGCTCGGTGTCCTCGACAAACATCTGACGCCCTTCCAGATCGAACAGTTCGATCACGAGCCCTTCATCGGTGACACGTGTCAGGATATGTTGCCTTAGGTCATCGGTCACGATGCTTTCGCCGCCAGGCGTGGTGAGCATATCGTGGAGCTTGCCGAAGGCTACATCTTCGGGGGGCATCCGGTCCTCGTCGGTACGCGCACGCAACTGTCCCGATGCCCCGCGCGCCTGCTGGCTGTCGGTTGCATACGTGTCGGATGCACCTGCCCCGGTCTGCGCGAGCGTGTTCTCGGTGAAGACGCTGTCGCCGCCAAACACCCCGTCGCCCCCGCCAGACCCCCGATTCAAGGTCACGGTCGGGCTGAAATAATCGGCGATGCCCTTGCGTTGGTCATCGGTCGTCGCGCCAAGCAGCCACATCAAAAGGAAAAATGCCATCATCGCGGTCACGAAGTCGGCATAGGCCACCTTCCAGGCGCCGCCATGGTGACCGCCCCCGGCCACAATTTTTTTCCGTTTGATGATGACTGGCGGCACATTGCTGCGCACGTCCATTCTCACCACCTCTGTCTCACCCGCTGAGAGAGGTAGCACGTGGGCGATTACCGGTATGTTAACACGACCAGTTTTAGCGATTTCCGCGTGTCACGCCTGTCCTGGCAGCCAAAGAACGATGGCCGGGAACGCCACCAGCAGGCCGATGGTGATCGCATCGGCGATGAAGAACGGCATCACGCCCTTGAAGACGTCCTGCACGTTCAGATCGTCACGGACGCCCGCGACCACAAAGCAGTTGAGCCCGATCGGCGGGGTGATCAGGCAGAACTCGGCCATCTTCACCACGAGAATCCCGAACCAGATCGCGCACATCGGCCCGGACATGCCGAAGGTGCTGTCGGCCGCCGACACCAAGGCCCCGCCGTTAAGCGCCATCACGGCCGGATAGACCACCGGCAGCGTCAAGAGCAGCATGCCGATGGCGTCCATGAACATGCCAAGCACCGCGTAGGCCAGAAGGATGCAGATCAGGATCAGCATCGGTGACATCGTAAGCGACGTGATCCAGTCGGCGAAGGCACTTGGCAGGTCCGCGAAGCCGAGAAACCGGACATAGATCAGCACACCCCAGATGATGGTGAAGATCATCACCGACAGCTTCGCGGTCTCGAGCAGGGCACTCTTCAATTCCGGCCACCGCATGCCCCGATAAAGGGCCATCAGAAAGACCACGAAGGCGCCGATCGCGCCCCCTTCGGTCGGTGTGCCCCACGCATCCCCGCCGAACGGGTTGTAGACAAAGAAGATGATCGTCACCACGACGAAGACGATCGGCAGGGCCGGTGGCAGTGAGACGAAGCGTTCGCGCCATGTGAACCCCGTCACCGGCGGGCCGAACCCCTTTATTGTCAGGGCCAGCCCGATGATCAGCGCGGCATAGACGAAGGCCGAGAAGACGCCGGGCACAAAGCCCGCCAACAGCAGCTTGCCCACATCCTGTTCAACGATGATCGCGTAGATCACCAGAAGCGCCGAGGGCGGGATGAGGCTTGCCAGCGTGCCGCCCGCTGCCACCACGCCGGCCGCGAACCGCTTGTCATACCCTACCTTGAGCATTTCCGGAATCGCGATGCGCGCGAACACGGCGGCGGTGGCGACGCTGGCGCCCGACACGGCGGCGAACCCTGCCGTGGCGAACACGGTCGAGACGGCAAGCCCGCCCGGAACCCATGCGATCCAGCGTTTCGCGGCCTCGAACAGGGCCTTGGTCAGACCGGCATAATAGGCAAGATAGCCGATCATGATGAAGGTGGGAATGAGGCTGAGCGCCTGCGAGCTGACCTTGGAATGGGGCACCTGACCCGCAGTCTTGGCCGCGACGGTCAGGGCCCACAGAAACTCGTCGCCCGCGTAGCCTTTCTTGGACCAGAAGATCCAGATCAGTCCGACCACGCCCGCGGTGGCGGCGGCAAAGGCCACCCGCATGCCCAGAATGACGACGACCAGCATACCGCCGGTCACCACGAGACCAATATCGATCGGCTCCATCAGCGCATCCTTTTACGTGTCGCGACCGTCGAGCTGTGCGGCCTCACGCGCGGCCTGCGCCGCCGCGTCCTCGATCAGCGGCACGGCGACGGGACGCTCTGCGCCTTCGATCAGGGCCCGCCCGAACCCCCAGGCCTGTAGCGCAAGCCGCAGCGCCAGAACGCTGAACGCGACCGGGGCGAGCAGCTTGGCCGGCCAGATCGGCAGCGCGATGTCGATCGAGCTGTCGCGGCTCCATAGTGGAGCGTTCCAGTCGAAACTGCGCTCGAAATGTGCCCATGTGCCCCAGATCAACAGGGCGATCAGCAGCAGAACGAACAGCGTCGTGATCAACTCTATCAGCCACAAGATGCGGCCATGAAACAGTCCCACGAAGATATCCATCCGGATGTGCCCACCGTCACGCTGCGTGTAGGCCACCCCCATGAAGGCGATGAGCGGCATGATCTGTTCAATCCAGTCCACGTAACCCGGCAGTGGCTGGTTGAAGAAGTTGCGCCCGCCGACCGAGATCACGGCGAGCACCATGAGCGAGAACACCGCAAGGCCACTGACAAGCGCGAGCGTCCGTTCGGCCCTGTACAGGCCGCGATCCAGCCTGCTCAACGCGCTGTCATCAGACAGGACAGTTGCCGCCCCGGCCATGGCTATCTCCCGCTATGATCTTGACTGGCGGGACCCGCCGCACACCTTGCGCGGCGGGTCGGTGGCATCTCTCAGGAGCCGCTCTTGAGATCCGCCAGCGTGCCGGTGGCGAAATCGTAAAGCTCTTGTGCGGGAAGGCCACGGTTGCCCATGTCCTCTATCCATGCCGTGGCGGCGGGGCCCGCGACCGCCTCTTCGAAGTTCTCGATCGATGCCTCGTCAAAGCGGATCACTTCGATCCCGCGCTCTTCGAGGGCCGGACCCCACGCCTCGAGCGTGTTGTTCTGGTAGTTGTCGACATAGTGATCGAGCGCCTCGTCGATGGACCCCATCAGCACCTCGCGGTGTTCATCGGACAGCGCGTTCAATGCATCGGTATTGGCCACGACGGGGCAGTTGACCGTGCCGGGGTTGAGGTTTTCGGTCCACCATTCGCCGTTCTCGATCGTGCCGAAGGCCATGTGCGCATGCGGGGCAAAGGCCACCGCCTTGACCACGCCACTATCCATCGCCTGCCGCACTTCGGTCGCCGACATCGAGGTGGGCACGGCGCCGACGGCTTCCATCGCGGACCCGATGCCGCCGGTGGCGCGCACGCTCATCCCTTCGAAACCTTCCAGGTTGCGCGGTGCGTCGCCCATTCCCACGAGGTTGTATTGCGGCATCGGCGAGGGCATCAGCAACGTCGCGTTCCAGCGCGCCATGTCTTCCTTGACCGCCGGGTGATCGTAAAGCGCCATCGACAGGGCGCGTTCCTGTTCCAGTGTTTCCACCCCGAGGAACGGCAGCTCCAGCACCGTGATGGTCGGGTTCTTGTCGCGGTGATAGCCCGCACAGAACTGGGCCATCTCGAACGCGCCGATCGAGATTCCGTCCAGGTTTTCGCGGTTGTTCGACAGCCCGCCATAGCTGATGTTCAGCGTGAACTCGCCATTCGTCTTTTCGGCCACCAGCTCTGCCAGCTTTTCGGTGTTCTCCGTGAAGGCGCGGCGCTTGCCCCAGAGCGAGACATTCCACTCTGTCGCCATGGCCTCACCGGCGAAGGCCAGAGTGACCGCAGCGACCGCGGTGTAGCTTAGATACTTGCGCATGGTTTCTTCTCCCTGATTGATGCGAAACACACATCTTTTTGTTGAGATTCCCTTGGACAATGACGATTTCGATATCGCGTATCTGTCCGCAGGATCCCGTGTTTTCCGCGCAAGCTGACAATATTCATCCCGTGTTGTCCAGCCCCGTCCTGACAATCTTGCCCGCACGTCCTTGCCTGTGCGATGCGCCACGCATCGCGGCCGGCCGCGGATGCGCGAACGTAAACCCGAGGTGGGACACGCTTGGTCACCTCACGCGACCACGCGATAACCGCTTTGGTGTGCAACGGGTTGCCAGTTTTTTGTGGGGAAGTTTAGTGCAGGGGTTCTGTTGCCAGGCCCCCTGCGGCCCCGCCTGACCGTGCTAACGATCAGGGCTTAAGTTTCGGTGTTGTTACTGCTTACGCAGCAACGGCCACCGGAGCACGATTGTCATTTGCAATTGTACTGTTTTCGCCGATAACGGTGGCAGACAGCCGAGATGCAAGAACAGATTTGACCACCAGTCGATCCTATTTCGGGCCCAGCAGAAACGTGACCTGCGTCACGCTTGTGGTGGACCCGCCCGGTACCGCCCCGGGGTCCTGTATAGCCGCGTCTGTCCCATCTACATCCATAGTCCTTTCGGACAGTTCAAACGTAGTCGCGGTCGTCGGGGAAATCAAGAGGGCACGACGCCCTGGTCCGGTGCGCGGTGATCCCGACGCCGCAGGCGCCCGCCCAGAAAGAACGGTCGCGCCCGTGTTGTCGCAACTTTCATGGCGCTTTGCGTTTTCCATGGTCACGTGTCATTTGCATCGTCCATGACAGGCCCGGATCTCTCGCATGAAACGCAGGCCCGCACGGCGGGGTTCCTGCGCATTGCCGGGGTGGACGAGGTCGGACGCGGCCCGATCGCCGGGCCGGTTACGGCCGCCGCAGTGATCCTGGACCCGGAGGACATCCCCACGGGGCTGAACGACTCGAAAAAGCTTGGCGCCAAACGGCGCGAAACGCTGTGCGCGGCGATCCGCGCCTCTGCGCAGGTCTCGGTCGCGCATGCCTCGGTGGACGAGATCGACAGGCTCAACATCCTGCGCGCTGCACATCTGGCGATGGAACGGGCGCTTGCGGGGCTTGACCCGATGCCGGACATGGCGCTCATCGACGGCATTCTGATGCCGCGCGGCCTGACCATGCCGGCGCGATGCGTCGTCAGGGGCGATGCGGCCTCGGTGTCGATCGCGGCAGCGTCGATCGTGGCCAAAACCTGCCGCGATCGCCTGATGCGGGATTTGGCGCAACAGTTTCCGGACTACGGGTGGGAAACCAACGCGGGCTACCCGACCCAAGCCCACAAGGCCGCCCTGCTAGATATTGGTGTCAGCCCTCACCATAGACGTTCTTTCAGACCAGTCCACAATATCTTGTATCAAGTAAATAACTAAGCCATTGATTCAAAAAAGAAATTGACGGCGAATCAGGTTTGACTCATCTTGAGGCCACAAAGAGCAGAGCGCTTCAGCGCCGGAAAAGAGGCAAAAGATGAATACGATGGCCAGACCCAAGACCGCGCCGGTGCTGCCGCGCAACACGATCGTGGCAGGTGACTGTATCGAGGTGATGAACGACCTGCCCGAGGCCAGTGTCGATCTGATTTTCGCCGACCCCCCCTACAATCTGCAATTGCGTGGCGACCTGCACCGACCCGACAACAGCCAGGTGGACGCCGTCGATGACGCGTGGGATCAGTTCGCAAGCTTTGCCGCCTATGACCGCTTCACGCGCGAGTGGCTGGCAGCCGCGCGTCGCCTGCTCAAGCCGAACGGGGCGATCTGGGTCATCGGGTCCTATCATAACATCTTCCGTGTCGGCGCCGCGTTGCAGGATACCGGGTTCTGGGTTCTCAACGATGTGGTGTGGCGCAAGTCCAATCCGATGCCGAATTTCCGCGGCAAACGCTTTACCAACGCGCATGAGACGATGATCTGGGCCAGCAAGCAGGAAGGGGCGCGCTACACCTTCAATTACGAGGCGCTGAAATCGCTTAATGACGGGGTGCAGATGCGCTCGGACTGGGTGCTGCCGCTGTGCACGGGGCATGAGCGTCTCAAGAATGACATGGGCGAAAAGGCGCATCCGACGCAAAAACCCGAAAGCCTGCTGCACCGTGTTCTGGTCGGCTCGACCAATCCCGGCGATGTGGTGCTGGACCCGTTCTTTGGCACCGGCACGACCGGGGCCGTGGCCAAGATGCTGGGCCGTGACTATATCGGGATCGAGCGTGAGGCGGCGTATCGCGACGTCGCCGAAAAACGCCTTGCCGCAATCCGCAGGTATGACCGCGAGGCACTGCATGTCTCGACCTCGAAACGCGCCGAACCGCGCGTGCCCTTCGGTCAACTGATCGAGCGAGGCATGCTGCGCCCCGGTGAGCAGCTTTATTCGATGAACAAGCGGTACAAGGCCAAGGTCCGTGCCGATGGCACGCTGATCGGTGGCGATGTCAAGGGATCGATCCATCAGGTCGGCGCGCATCTGGAGGGGGCACCCTCGTGCAACGGGTGGACCTACTGGTGTTTCAAGCGCGACGGCAAGACCGTGCCAATCGACGTGCTGCGCCAGCAGATCCGGGCAGAGATGCAGGAGCTTCCGACCTAACGATGGCCGTATGACCGGCGCCCTTGGCCGGCGTCGCCTAGACGGTGCCGCCGGACCCTGCGGCGACCGTCCCTGACGCGATGATAGACGACCGCGGCCATCGAAATCATTTTGATGTTGTTCTTCCTGCCTTTTTCCGCATGCTGGCCGCAATTACCGATAGTGCAGCGGAAACGGGGGCAGGATGGCAAACGGCGAGAACATGAAGATCGATGGCGAACGGCTGTGGCAGGCCCTGATGGACATGGCCGAGATCGGGCCCGGCGTCGCCGGCGGAAACAACCGTCAGACCTTGACCGACGCGGATGGCGAGGCCCGCGCGCTGTTCCGGACATGGTGCGAGGATGCCGGATGTTCCGTCGGGGTCGATACGATGGGCAACATGTTCGCCCACCGTGCCGGCAGTGACCCGCAGGCGCTGCCTGTCTATGTCGGATCGCATCTGGACACGCAGCCGACCGGCGGCAGGTACGACGGCGTCCTGGGCGTGCTGGCCGGGCTCGAAATCGTGCGTACGCTCAATGACCTCGACATACGGACACGACACCCCATCGTCGTGACCAACTGGACGAATGAAGAAGGCTCGCGGTTCGCACCGGCGATGATGTCGTCCGGGGTGTTCGCCGGGGTTCTCGAACGGGACTGGGCCTATGATCGTGTCGATTCCGACGGCAAGCGCTTTGGCGACGAATTGGAGAGGATCGGCTGGAAGGGCGAGGAGCCCGTCGGCGACCGCAGGATGCATGCGTTCTTCGAGTTGCACATCGAGCAGGGTCCGGTCCTGGAGGAAGCGGGCAAACCTGTGGGGGTGGTCACGCATGGGCAGGGCCTGCGCTGGATAGAGTGCACCTTGACGGGCAAGGGGCAGCATACCGGATCGACCCCGATGTACATGCGCCGCAATGCGGGCCGGGCCCTCGCGCGCGTCACCGAGCTGGTGCACGATATCGCGATCGGGCATCAGCCGAACGCGGTCGGCGCGATCGGCCATGTCGACGTCTATCCCAACAGCCGCAACATCATTCCCGAAAAGGTGGTCTTCACCGTCGATTTCCGCAGCCATGTCCCAGAGACGCTGGAGGCGATGGTCACGGAACTGAACGAAACCGCCCCCGGTATCTGTGCGGATATCGGCGTCAAGTTCAGCGCCGAGATCGTCGGTGCCTTCGATCCGCCCTCCTTCGACGAGACGCTGGTGCAACGCCTGCGAGACGCCGCCGACCGCCTGGGGCATGGTCACATGGACGTGGTTTCGGGGGCAGGGCACGATGCCTGTCGCATCAATTCGGTCTACCCGACCGCCATGCTGATGTGTCCGTGCAAGGACGGCCTGTCCCACAACGAGGCCGAGGAGATCACGCCCGAATGGGCGACCGCCGCCACGGACGTGTTGATGCACGCGGTCGTCGCGACGGCGGAAATCACGGATCGCTGACGCGACGCGGACCCGCCACACGCCGGGTCCGATCACGTCGTTCCACATCGAAACATGAAATCAAGGGCCGGGCAGATCGGTCGGGGCACTGAAACCATGGCAAACGGAACTGACACGGACATCCTGGATCTGAACGCGACAGAGCTGCGCGACACGCTTGCGGATCGTACGCAGGGTGTGGAAGACCTGATGCGCCTTACACTCGACCGTATCGAGGCCACCAACGACTCGCTCAACGCGATCGTCGCCTTGAAGGATCGCCAGACGCTGCTGGACGAGGCCCGCGCGCGGGACAACGCGCCGTGTGGCGGGGCGCTGTCCGGTCTGCCGATCTGCATCAAGGACATGGCAAATGCCAAGGGCTTTCCCACGACCAAGGGGTCGCCCGCGTTGGTCGGCAGCATCGCGGAGGCCGATGATCTTTTCGTGGCGCGCCTGCGCGCCGCCGGGGCGATCGTGATCGGGAAATCCAACACCCCGGAATTCGCGCTTGGCAGCCATACCTACAACCCGGTCTACGGCGCGACGCGCAACCCGTACGATCCGGCCGTTTCCTGCGGCGGGTCATCCGGTGGCGCGGCCGTGGCGCTTGCGACCCGGATGGTGCCGATTGCCGACGGGTCGGACATGATGGGCAGCCTGCGCAACCCGGCGGGCTGGAACAACGTCTACGGCATGCGTCCAAGCTGGGGGCGCGTCCCGGCGGAACCGGTGGGTGACGCCTTTCTGCAGACGTTGTCCACCGCGGGTCCGATGGCCCGCAGCCCCGCGGACCTCGCGATGCTTCTTTCGGTCATGGCCGGTCCCGATGACAGGCAGCCCTTCGGGCTAAGCGGCACACGGGCCGATCTGGCCGGCCTCGATCCCGAGGGCATCCGCATTGGCTGGTTGGGCGACTGGGGCGGCGCCTACCCGATGGAGGCCGGTATCCTGGAGCTGTGCGAAACCGCCTGTCGCACGCTTGCCGAGCTGGGATGTCGTGTCGATGCCATCGCCGCCCCGTTCAGCCGCGACGCGCTGTGGGACAGCTGGACCACGCTGCGAAGCTGGACGATGGCATCCAATCTTTCGACCCTGCTGGACGATCCGGCCACACGCGACCGGCTCAAGCCCGAGGTGGTCTGGGAAATCGAACGCGGCCTCGCGTTGCGTGCGGGCGATGTCCACAATGCCAGCGTGATCCGCTCGGACTGGTTCCGCACGGCGGCCGATCTGTTCGATCGCTACGACGCCCTTGTATTGCCGACCGCACAGGTCTGGCCCTTCCCGATCGACTGGAACTGGCCCGCGACGGTGGCGGGCGTCGGCATGGACACCTATCATCGCTGGATGGAGGCGACGGTTCCCGCAAGCCTTGCGGGCCTGCCCGCCATCGCCATGCCCGCCGGTTTCGGAGCCAATGGCCTGCCGATGGGCATTCAGATGATCGGTCGGAAAGGATGCGATCAGCGGCTTCTCGAAATCGCCGACCTGTATCATGCCCGCACCGGCTGGCCGCAAGCGAGGCCACCGTCCGCGCCGTTGGCCTGACCCCGCGTCAGAAGGTCGGTGGCGTGTTTGCCCAAAGTATCCGCGTCCGTGTGGTGCCGGGGTTGCGATACGCATGTTTGCGGCTCGAATTGAAGTGGAACGAGTCGTTCTTGCCGAGGTGGAACACCGCATCGTCCAGAAACAGCTCCAGCTCGCCGTCCAGAACGTATCCCATTTCCTCGCCGACATGCTGAATGTGATCCTCGCTCGAGCCGCCCGGTTCGATGATGTGGATGTTGCACTGCAGGATGTGATCCGGAGAGTGCGGAATGATCCGTTCAAGGCGGATGCCGGTGCCACGGCGGACAGGATCGAGGTCGATGACGGGCCGTTCTCCGTCACGTGAGACCGGCTGCTCATGGCTGGCCGTTTCGTTGAACAGGATGCCGATCGTGACATCGAGGGACTGCGTGATCCGGTGCAGGACCGCAACCGAGGGCTGTGTCTTGTCGTTCTCGATCTTGGACATGTGCCCCTCTGAAAGACCGGCCTGGTCTGCCAGCTGCTTCAGGGTCAGTTTGCGAACCCTGCGAAGGGACTTGATCCTGTCTCCAATCATGCCGCGCCGTCTCCATTCGTTGATTATGTGGTCAGCCGATGTCCGCGTCCGCCACATAAGACATCACATGGGGAAAAACATACGCGATTTTCCCCGGATGCGAAGCCATACCATGCAAGATACTTGCATCGCGGCGGTCTCTGCGCTTACGCTGCCATATGTCGGCGCACAAAATGTCCGACATGCAAACAAAACTGCCAACGCGATCATGGCGACATCCATCATCGCGAAACGCAAATCAGGGAGTTTCAAATGCCCAAGACTGCAGTTGCAGACGAATTCAGGAAATCCGCGCGGCGGGTTGCGCTGTCGGCGCCGATCGCCGTCGCCGCGATGATGGCCGCCGCCGTTCCCGCAAATGCCGAATCCGTGCTCAAGGTCGTGCCGCATGCCGACCTGCGCAATGTCGATCCGATCTGGACGACAGCCTACATCACCCGCAACCACGGATATCTGGTCTTTGACACGTTGTTCGCGCTGGACGAAAACCTCGACGTGCAGCCGCAGATGGCCGCCGGCCACGAGGTCAGCGAGGACGGTCTGACCTATACGATCACCCTGCGGGACGGGTTGCAGTTCCATGACGGCGAACCGGTCACCGCAGAGGATGTGGTCGCGTCGATCACGCGTTGGGGGGCACGGGACGGCATGGGCCAAAAGCTGATGCGCGTCACCGAGAGCCTTGAGGCCGCGGATGAAAAGACCGTCGTGCTGACCCTGTCGGAGCCGTACGGCCTGGTGCTGCAATCGCTTGGCAAGATTTCGTCGAACGTGCCGTTCATCATGCCCAAGCGGCTGGCCGAGACCGACCCCAACGCGCAGGTCGAAGAGATCATCGGGTCGGGTCCGTTCCGTTTCATCGCCGATGAATGGCAGCCCGGCAACCAGGTCATCTACGAGAAATTCGACGGTTACGTCCCGCGCGACGAGCCTGCGAGTTATGCGGCGGGCGGCAAGGTCGCCAAGGTGGACCGCGTCGAATGGCGCTACATCCCCGATGCCGCGACCGCCAGCCAGGCCCTCATGGCCGGCGAGGTCGACTATTACGAGCAGCCGGCAGTCGATCTGCTGCCGATGATCCAGTCCGATCCGGCGATCAATATCGAAACCGTCGATCCGCTCGGGACACAGGGCGTGATCCGCTTCAACTTCAAGTACCCGCCCTTCGACGACAAGCGGGCACGTCAGGCGGCGCTTTGGGCTGTCGAACAGGCCGATTACATGTACTCGATCATGGGCGACCCGAAATACTTCGAAGAGTTCTGCGGCGCGTATTTCATGTGTGGCGGCCCCTACGAGACGGATATCGGCAGCGAACCGCTGCGCGAGAAGAACATCGAAAAGGCCAAGGCACTGCTCGAGGAATCGGGCTATGACGGGCGCGAGGTGCTGATCCTTGACCCGACGGATATTCCGGTCGCGCATGGGCAATCGCTGGTGACGGCGCAGGCGCTGCGCGACATCGGGATGAATGTGCGTCTGGTCGCCATGGACTGGGCCACGATGACGTCGCGCCGCGCGGTGCGCGACGCCCCCGAGGATGGCGGCTGGAACATTTTCCCGACCTGGTGGCTGGCCGCTGATCAGTTGAACCCGATCACCAACATCTCGGTCGCGGCATCGGGTGACACGGCGTGGTTCGGCTGGCCGGAAAACCAGAAGATCGAGGATCTGCGCAACGCCTTCGCCCGCGAAACCGACGCGGACAAGCAGATGGAGATCGTCGAGGAACTGCAGGCCGAACTCTATGATTTCGTGCCCTATATCCCGACCGGCCAGTACTATCAGCCGACGGCCTTCCGCGACAACGTGAAGGGCGTTCTCGAGGCTCCGGTTCCGTTCTTCTGGAACATTTCCGTCGAGTGATGACAGCCAACAAGGGCGGCGCGCCGATTGTCGCGCCGTCCTTTTCATCTGGAAGGCCGACCCGCAAATGTATGTCTATATCCTTCGCCGCCTGCTTGCGACCATTCCGATCATGGCGATCGTGGCGGTATTCGTGTTCATGTTGCTGCATCTCAGCCCCGGCGATCCCGCGGTCATCATTGCCGGTGACTTCGCGACCGAGGACCAGGTGGACAAGATCCGGGAACAGCTTGGCCTGAACGACCCCTTGTATATCCAGTTCGGGGGGTGGCTGGTCAATCTTCTGCAAGGCGACATGGGAGAGTCGATCTACTCTGGCCTGCCTGTCACCAGACTGATCGGTCAGCGTGTCGAGCCGACCCTGCTGCTGACCCTGTGCACGATGATCATCGCGATCAGCGTTGCAATTCCGCTTGGGGTGATCGCGGCGTGGAAGGTCGGGACATGGATCGACCGCGCGGTGATGACGCTTGCCGTGTTCGGCTTTTCCGTGCCGGTCTTCGTGATCGGCTACCTGCTTATCCTTGGGGGATCGCGCACACTCGGCTGGTTCCCCGTTCAGGGCTATGTCAGCATTTTCGAAAGCGTACCGGGATTTCTGTCGCATATCACCCTTCCGGCCCTGACGCTCGGGGCGGTCTACATGGCGCTGATCGCACGCATGACGCGGGCCACCATGCTTGAAGTTCTGAACGAGGACTACGTGCGGACAGCCTATGCCAAGGGGCTGGCCACCCGCACGGTCTTGGTCAAGCACGCGCTCAAGAACGCTATGGTCCCGATCAGCACCACGATCGGGCTGGGCGTGGCCCTGTTGATCGGCGGCGTCGTGGTGACCGAAAGCGTGTTTGCGATTCCCGGTCTCGGGCGGCTGACGGTCGATGCGGTATTGCGGACGGATTACCCGGTGATCCAGGGCGTGATCCTCGTGTTTTCCTTCACCTATGTGCTGCTGAACCTCGCGATCGACCTGACCTACGTCCTGTTCGATCCACGCATCCGGTACTGACCCCGGCCTTCGGACGTCAAAGGGAATCCCAATGAGCCTTCAAGTTCAAGAACTGTCCTTCGCTGCGCGCCTGGCACACCGTGTCCGGGTCGTGGCGGATGCGTTCCACCGCAATCCGACGATGCTGTTCGGCACTGTCGTCCTGCTGTTGATGGCCGGGCTGGCCTTTCTCGCCCCGTGGCTGGGCCTGCCGGACCCGATGCAACAGACCCCCCGCGAGCGTTTGCAGGCCCCGTCTTCCGACGCGCTGTTCGGCACCGACATGTATGGGCGCGATCTCTTCAGCCGCGTGCTGCATGGCGGGCAGGTCTCGCTGGTTGTCGGGCTCACGGTCGCCGCGCTGGCGACATCGCTGGGGTTGTTCATCGGTCTCGTGTCCGGCTTTATCCGGTCGGTCGATGCCGTGATCATGCGCCTGATGGATGCGCTCATGTCGATCCCGTCGATCCTGCTGGCCATCGCGCTCGTGGCGCTGTGGGGCAGCAGCGTGCAGAACGTGATACTTGCGTTGACCATCCCCGAAGTTCCGCGGGTCGTGCGTCTTGTACGCTCGGTCGTGCTGATGCTGCGTGACCAGCTCTATGTGCAGGCGGCCATCGCGTGCGGCACCTCGACACCGCGCATCCTGATCCGCCACATCCTGCCCAACACGATCCCGCCGCTGATCGTGCAGGCGACATACATCTGTGCGCAGGCCGTCATCTTCGAGGCATATCTCAGCTTTGTCGGGGCGGGGACGCCGCCGGAAATCCCGAGCTGGGGGAACATCATGGCCGAAGGCCGCATGTACTTCTTCCAGACCGCCGGGATCATCCTTTATCCGGGCGCGTTCCTGGCGCTGACGGTGTTCGCGATCAATACCTTCGGCGACGGGCTGCGCGACTCTCTCGATCCTCGCATGCAAAGAAGGGTCTGACATCATGACCGAAGACACAGTTCTCGCGGACCGCACCCTGCGTGCACAGGATCAGGCAAAGCCGGTGCTGCAGGTCGATGATTTGCGAACCTATTTCGACACCCGCGACGGCGTGGTGAAGGCCGTGGATGGCCTGAGCTTTGCGGTGAAACCCGGCGAGATCCTCGGCGTGGTGGGCGAATCCGGTTGCGGCAAGTCGATCACCTCTCTGTCCATCATGCAGCTTCTGCCCCGTCCCCCGGCGCGTTTCGCCTCTGGAAAGATCCTGTTCAACGGGCGCAACCTGCTGGAGATCAGTGATGACGAGATGCGCAAGATCCGGGGCAACAAGATCTCGATGATCTTCCAGGATCCGATGTCGTCGCTCAATCCCGTGCTCAGCGTCGGCGATCAGTTGACCGAGTCGATCATGCTGCATCAGGGCCTGTCCCAGAAGCAGGCGATGGATCACGCCATCGAGATGCTGGATCTCGTGCACATCCCGGAACCGCGCCGCCGTCTTGGTGAATATCCGCACCAACTGTCTGGCGGGATGCGGCAGCGCGTGATGATCGCCATGGCGCTGTCGTGCGACCCGTCCGTGCTGATCGCGGACGAACCGACCACCGCGCTTGATGTGACGATCCAGGCGCAGATCCTGCGATTGATGGAAGAAATCCGGGACAAGATGCAGACCGCGATCATCCTCATCACGCATGATCTTGGTGTCGTCGCCGAAATGGCCGACCGGGTGCTGGTGATGTATGCCGGGCGCAAGGTCGAAGAGGCCGACGTGAACGAGATATTCGAGAACCCGCAGCATCCGTATACACGCGGGCTGATGCGGTCGGTGCCGCGGCTGACCACCGAATTTTCCGGGGCGCGGACGGAACGCCTGTCGGAAATTCCGGGCATTGTCCCGTCGCTCACCAACCTTCCGGATGGGTGCACGTTCGCTGCGCGGTGCCGTTTCGCGACGGATCGCTGCCATGCCGAATACCCGCCCCTCGAGCCGAAAAAGCCCGACCACGTTGCCGCCTGTTGGGAAAGTGAAAACCTGCCGGACTGGACCCTATGACCGTGAAATCCGATCCTCCCCTTCTCGAAGTCAACAACCTGACCAAGCATTTCCCGATCCGCGGAGGGCTGCGGAACCGCGAGACGGCGCGCGTCTATGCCGTGGACGGGGTGTCGTTCAAGGTGAACGCGGGCGAGACCCTTGGCATCGTCGGCGAATCCGGGTGTGGCAAGTCCACGACCGGCAAGGTCATCCTGCGCCTCGACGATCCCACCAGCGGGCAGATCCTGCTGAAAGGTCAGGACATCACCCATGTCTCCCGCCGGGAAATGCACCCGTATCGCCAGCAGATGCAGGTGATTTTCCAGGACCCTTACGCATCGCTGAACCAACGTCTTCGAGCCGGTGACATCGTGGGCGAGCCGCTGGGCAACTATGGCACGCTGTCGGCCACCGAGCGCCGCGAGAAAGTGGCGGACCTCTTTGACCGTGTCGGTCTGCGGCAGGACGCGATGCACCGCTTTCCTTACGAATTCTCGGGCGGTCAGCGCCAAAGACTGGGGATCGCCCGCGCGCTCGCCCTGAACCCCGAGATCATCATCGCGGACGAGCCGGTGTCAGCGCTCGACGTGTCGGTGCAGGCACAGGTGATCAACCTGATGATGGACCTGCAAGAGGATATGGGGCTATCCTACCTGTTCATCGCGCATGACCTGGCCATCGTTCAGCATATCAGCCACCGGATCGGGGTGATGTACCTTGGCAAGCTGGTCGAGATCACCGACAAGCAAAGCCTGTTCCGGTCGCCACAGCACCCCTACACAGAGGCATTGCTGGCCTCGGTGCCGAACCCCGACCCGCGCAAGCGCCGCACGCGCACGGTCCTCAAGGGGGACGTGCCCAGCCCGTTGAACCCGCCCAAGGGCTGCAACTTCAACACCCGCTGCCCGTTCGCCGTGGATCGCTGCTTTCACGAGGAACCCGCCCTGCGCGAGGTTGCGCCCGGGCACATGGCCGCGT
Source organism: Roseovarius tibetensis (assembly GCF_050896375.1). Lineage (NCBI taxonomy): Bacteria > Pseudomonadati > Pseudomonadota > Alphaproteobacteria > Rhodobacterales > Roseobacteraceae > Roseovarius > Roseovarius tibetensis. Next base: position 205,560 of record NZ_JBPBBB010000002.1, on the reverse strand, counting down.
GCCATCTTCGTTGACACGTTTTTTGCCGGAGACCGAAATGACTGACATGACCGGGCTGGATCTGACCCGCAAGCTGATCGCATTCGATACCATCAATCCGCCCGGAAACGAATCCGACTGCGCAAGGTTCATTGCCGCGCTTCTCGAATCCGCGGGATTCCGGATCACCTGGCACGACTGGCAGCCGCAACGCCCGAACATGATCGCCACCCTTCCCGCCACCGAAGCCGCAACGCGCGACGTGATCGTCTATTCGGGGCATCTTGATACCGTGCCGCTGGGGCAGGCGGACTGGACCGTCGATCCCTTCGCCGGTGAGATCAGGGATGGCCGTCTTTACGGGCGTGGGACGTCGGACATGAAAAGCGGCGTCGCCGCCTGTGTCATGGCCGGGCTGGCCCTTGCCCGCGAACCGGTGCGCCGGGCCGAGGTCAAGCTGATCTTCAGCGCGGGCGAGGAAACCGGCTGCGAGGGTGTCCTGGCGTTGGCCAACCGTCCGGACCTGCTGGGCACATGCGAGGCGCTGATCGTTGCGGAACCCACCGACAACCGCCCCTTTGTCGGACATAAAGGGGCACTGTGGCTGTCGCTGGTCCACAAGGGCGTCACCGCCCATGGCTCCATGCCCGAAAAGGGGGTGAACGCGATCTTCGCCGCATGCAGGACCGTCGAGACGCTGCGCGCGTTCGATTTCGGCGTGGACGCGCACCCGGTCATGGGTGGCCCGTCCTTGAACGTCGGCAACATGACGGCGGGGATGAATGTCAACTCGGTTCCCGATCTGGCGCGGGTCGGCGTCGACATCCGCTCCACCGTCGGGCAAACCAATGCGCAGATCAGGGCGCAGCTTGCCGCGCTGCTGGACGACGTCGAGATCACACCCCTGACGGATATGGATCACGTCTACACCGATCCCGACACCCCATGGATCCAGCAGGTGTTTTCCGTGGTCCGGGATGTCTCGGGCACCGATCCCACGGTTGGCACGGCGACCTATTTCACTGACGCATCGGTGCTGAAGCCCGTGATGGGCAACCCCGCAACCCTCATCATGGGGCCGGGCGCGATGGCGATGGCGCACCAGACCGACGAATACTGCGAAACGGCCCTCATGGATCCCTGCATCGAGGTCTTCACGCGGTTGGGTCAGAGGCATGTCGCGTGACATGGCCGGCAAGACGCACTGCCTGGCCTGCGGTCATCCGCTGGATCGCAAGACCCCCAGGTGCCCGCAATGCGGCGTGGCACAACCCGTTCGGCCAGTCGGCGGTTTCATTGCGCTTGCGCTGTTGCTGGGCGGGCTGTGCATCGTGACCGTGGTCGCGATACTGCGAAACTGACACCCCGACCGGAGATGACAATGCCCCAAGATCCGCTGACCCTTCCCTTCGCGACCGACGAGATGTTGCAGGGCCTGCGCCCCTGGATCGAGACCGAAAGCCCGACCTTCGATGCCGCTGCCGTCAACCGGATGATGGATCTGGTCCAACACGACCTTGCCACGCTTGGTGCCCGTGTCGAGCGTATTCCGGGCCGGATGGGTCTGGGCGACAGTGTGCGCGCAACGATCCCGCACCCGCGTGCGGGCGACGGCGGGATCCTGCTGCTGGGGCACATGGATACGGTTCATCCGGTCGGGACGTTGCAGACGCTGCCGTTCCGGCGGGACGGCAATCTTTGCTACGGACCCGGCTTGATGGACATGAAGGGCGGCAATTACGTCTATCTCGACGCGCTGCGCAAGATCCTTGACGCGGGCATCGAGACACCGCTTCCGGTCACGGTGCTGTTCACCCCGGACGAGGAAATCGGCACGCCGTCAGCGCGCGCCCTGATCGAGGCCGAGGCAAAGCGCCACCAATACGTCCTCGTGCCGGAGCCGGCTTGCCCGGATGGCAGCGCGGTGATCGGACGTTATGCCATCGCCCGGTTCGACCTTCAGGCGCGCGGCACCCCCAGCCACGCCAGCTGGGCCTTGTCCGAGGGCCGCTCGGCCATTGCCGAGATGGCCCGAAAGGTGGCCGAGATCGAGGCGTTCACGACCGAGGATTGCTCCTTTTCCGTCGGCGTCATCCATGGGGGACAGTGGGTCAACTGCGTGTCGTCGCGCTGCGATGCCGAGGTGCTGAGCATGGCGAAGACCCAGGATCTTCTAGACGAAGGCGTGCAAAGGATGATGGGGCTGAACAGCGACGAAGGCGCAGTGCGCCTTGAGGTGCGGCGCGGCGTGACCCGCCCCCTGTGGCAAGAGGGCCAGCCGGGCACCATGGAGATGCTGGATGTCGCGCGCGGTATCGCGTCAGAGATCGGGTTCGACCTGCCCGCCTGTTCCGCCGGGGGCGGCTCGGATGGCAATTTCACTGGCGCGCTTGGCCTTGCGACCCTCGATTCGATCGGCGTTCGCGGCAAGGGTCTGCATACGCTGGACGAACATATCGAGGTAGACAGCCTTGTAGAGCGCGCACGGCTTGCTGCGGCGTTGTATTGCCGGCTCGGGGCCTGATCCCGTTTCATATGCAGGACGCGCCCGACCGGGCGCGCACGCGCCCTGCGCAATTCAGGTCGCTTGGCTCTCGGGCGCGTTGTACGCGGTCGTGTCGCCCTTGGGCCGGTCTTCGTCCGGCATCTCGCCGGTCACGAGGTAGATCGTCTGATCGGCGATCGAGGTCGCGTGATCGCCCATGCGTTCGATGTTCTTGGCGATGAAGTGAAGATGCATGCAGGCGGTGATGTTGCGCGGGTCTTCCATCATGTGCGTCAGCAACGAGCGGAACAGCGTATTGTACATCTGATCCACCTCAAGATCGCGCGTGCGCACATCCTCGGCCTTTTCCGCGTCGCGCTGAATATAGGCATCGAGCGAGTCTGCCAGCATGTTCTCGACCATGCGGACCATGCGCCGAAGCGCCGGAACCGTGCCCTCGATCGGGTTGGTCTCGACAAGGACCGTGGTGCGCTTGGCGATGTTCTTGGCATAATCGCCGCAGCGTTCCAGATGTGAACTCATGGTCATCACCGACAGAACCGTTCGCAGATCGCCCGCCGTGGGCGCGCGCAGGGCCAGAACGCGGGCTGTCTCGGCCTTTATGTCCTCGTCCATGCCGTCGATGATCTTGTCGTTGCGGCGCACGGTCTGGCTCAATTCGAGATCCCGTGTCTCAAGCGCCTTGATCGCGTTGCCGACGGCAAGTTCCACCTGACCGCCCATCTTCATCAGCCTCGCCTGAAGTCCTTCGAGGTCGCGATCGAACGAGGAAACGATGTGTTGCGAATTCATTTTACTGCTCCTTACCCGATCCGGCCGGTGATGTAGCTTTCCGTCCGGTGGTCCTGCGGGTTGGTGAAAATCGTGTCGGTGTCGCCGTATTCCACCAGGTTGCCGAGGTGAAAGAACGCCGTCTTCTGGCTGACCCGCCCGGCCTGCTGCATCGAATGGGTCACGATGACCACCGCGTAATTCTGGCGCAGTTCGTCGATCAGCTCTTCGACCTGGCTGGTGGCGATCGGATCGAGCGCGCTGCACGGCTCGTCCATCAGCAGGACCTCGGGTTCGGTCGCGACGGCGCGCGCGATGCACAGCCGCTGCTGCTGCCCCCCCGAAAGCCCGGTGCCGGGCATGTCGAGCCGGTCCTTGACCTCGTTCCAGATGGCGCCGCGTTTCAGGGCGCGTTCGACGATGTCGTCGAGTTCGGCCTTGTTGCTGGCCATGCCGTGGATCTTGGGGCCGTAGGCGACGTTGTCGTAGATCGACTTGGGGAACGGGTTGGGCTTCTGGAACACCATGCCGACCTTGGCGCGCAACTGCACCGGGTCGATGGACCGGTCATAGATGTCCTGCCCGTCAAGCTTGATCTCGCCCTGCACCCGGCAGATGTCGATCGTGTCGTTCATCCGGTTGAGACAGCGCAGGAATGTCGACTTGCCGCAGCCCGACGGACCGATGAAAGACGTCACGGTCTTGTCCTGTATATCGATATCGACATCCTTGATCGCCTGGTCGGCGCCATAGAATACCTGCACCTTGCGGGCGGCGATCTTGGTGTCGGTCTGGTCCACGTCGGGCTCCGTTCTTTTCACGTCGTACATTTGTTTCCGGTCCTTTCTACCATTTCCGCTCGAATTTCTGGCGCAGGAAAATGGCGATGGCGTTCATCGTGATGAGGAATGTCAGCAAGACGAGGATCGCCGCCGACGTGCGGCTGACAAACCCGCGCTCGGGACTGTCGGCCCAGATGAAGATCTGCGTGGGCAGGGCGGTGGCGCTGTCGAAGGGCCCCGACGGCGCCGACGTGATGAAGGCGTTCATCCCGATCAGCAACAGCGGCGCGGTCTCGCCGAGGGCCTGCGCCAGCCCGATGATGGTGCCGGTCAGGATGCCGGGCATGGCCAGCGGCAGGACGTGGTGGAACACCACCTGATGCTTGGACGCGCCCACCCCGAGGGCCGCCTCGCGAATCGACGGCGGCACCGCCTTGAGCGCGTTGCGCGTCGCGATGATGATCGTCGGCAGGGTCATCAGCGCCAGCGTCATGCCGCCGACGAACGGCGCCGAGCGCGGCATCCCGAACCAGCCGATGAACACCGCCAGCGCCAGCAGGCCAAAGACCACCGAGGGCACCGCGGCAAGGTTGTTGATGTTCACCTCGATGAGGTCGTTCAGCCGGTTCTTGGGCGCGAACTCTTCAAGGTATATAGCCGCGCCGATCCCCAGCGGGAACGAGATGATGAAGCAGGTCAGCAGCGCCCAGAAAGAGCCGACGATCGCGCCCTTCAGGCCCGCCACCTCGGGAAAGCGCGAATCGGCGTTGGTAAGCAGCGCCCAGTTCAGCGGTTTCGTGATCATGCCCCGCTCGTCCAGCGAATCGAAGCGCGCGATCGCGGCATCGTCGACCCGCCGTCTTTCCTGCGCGGTGTCGCGCTCTACCAGCCCCTTGTTGAGCTGGTCGAAATCATCGGCCGTGGGAACGTTCAGCGTGATGGTCTCGCCGATCAGGTCCGGATTGTTCACCACCCTGTCGCGCAGCGTGAACTGCGCCCGATCCGACAGGATTCGCGACAATTCCCGCGCATCCGACCGCTCCGAGATGTCAAGATCAGGGAAGTACTCCGCCATCGAGGCCAGAAGCAAATCCTGGTAGTTACCGTCTGACGGGTTGTCCTGCGGCACCTCGTCGGGGTCGATATAGACCTCGACCTCGATATGGGTCTGGGTAAACGCGTGATGCCCGGTCGCCACAAGCGAGGCGATCAGGATGAAGAGCATCAAGAGCGCGAAGCCGATCGCGGCAAGCCCGATGCCCTGAAGGGTCTTCTGTTTGCGATTGCGTCGCGACAGGCTCTGGCGCACCGCTTCGGTCGCGCGGTTCGGACCGGGGCTGCCGGCGTGGTCAGGGGTGATGTCGGTCATGTCTGCGCAGCCTCAATCATATATTTCACGGTACTTGCGGACGATCCGCAAGGCAAAGACGTTGATCACCAGCGTGGCAAGGAACAGCACCATGCCAAGCGCGAAGGCCGCGAGGGTCTTGGGGTTGTCGAAGGACGTGTCGCCGATCAATAGGGTCACGATCTGGACCGTCACGGCGGTCACGCTGTCGAGCGGATTGATCGTCATCTTGGCCATCAGGCCCGCGGCCATCACCACGATCATCGTCTCGCCGATCGCGCGGCTGACAGCCAGAAGCACGCCGCCCACGATGCCGGGGATCGCGGCCGGAAAGAGGACGTTCAGAACCATTTCAGCGCGCGTCGATCCAAGGGCTAGCGCGCCGTCGCGCAGGCTGCCGGGCACCGCCGAAAGCGCGTCATCGGCGAATGACGAGATGAACGGGATCAGCATCACACCCATCACGCTGCCCGCGGCCAGCGCGGTATTGGGCGCCACGTCCAGCCCGATGCTGTCGCCGAAAGCCCTGAGCGCCGGCGCGACCGTGAGAATGGCGAAAAAGCCGTAGACCACCGTCGGCACGCCGGCCAGGATTTCAAGCACCGGCTTGACCACACGCCGAAACGGGGTCGCCGCGAACTCGTTGAGATAGATTGCCGTCATCAGCCCCACGGGCACGGCGATCAGCAGCGCCACAGAGGCGATCACGATGGTGCCCAGAAAGACCGGCACCGCGCCGAACGCACCCTTGGCGGCGATCTGGTCTTCGCGGATGGGGATCTGCGGCTCCCAGTTGATGCCGAAGAGAAACTCGGTGAACGGCACCATCGAAAAGAACTTGGCCGTCTCGAAGGCCAACGCGAAGACGATACCGAGCGTGGTGAAAATCGCGACCGTGGCGCAGAAGATCATCAGCCCCGAGGTGATGCGCTCGACCCGCTGGCGGGCGCGGAAGTCGGACGTGACCCGGCGGCGCGCGTAGGCCAACAAGGCGGCGGACCCCGCCACGATGACCGCCAGCAACAGCCAGTCGCTTAGACCCTGCAAGAATATCAGTTGGTCGGCGGCTTCCAGCTTCCAGTCTTCGGGGGTTCCGAAGATGCGCCCGCCGGCGATCGACTTTATCTCGGCAAGGACAAGCTGGATATCGCCGAGCCCAAGCCCTTCAAGCACCCCCGACGGCAGGCTGGCCATGACCAGCGCGTCGATGGCCGGGCCTTCCAGCGCCAGCCACAGCAGGATCAGCACGAGGACCGGCACCAGCACCAACAGGGCAGAGAACATGCCGTGAAAGCTTTCGAGCGAATGCAGCCGCGTGCCGCCATCGCGGATCGCGCGGGCCGCCCGCATGTTCACGAAATACCCGACAAGGGTGAGGCCGATGAGAATGGCGAAGGCCGCGAGCGTCATGGCTATACTTTCGTCCGAAAATGAAATGGCCCGCCCGGACACGGTCCGGGCGGGCCGTGGATCAGCCGGTTATTCCGGTGCTTCCATGGTCTTGCCGTTCAGGACCGCATCCTGCACTTCGGCGCGACGCGCATCGTTCAGCGCGACCATGCCACGCTCGGTCAGGTAGCCGCCGGGGCCCATTGCATCCTCGGACATGTACTCTTCGATGAACTCGTTGAGGCCGGGGATCACGCCGCGATGCGCGTTCTTGACGTAGAAGAACAGCGGGCGCGAGACAGGGTAATCGCCATCGGCGATGGTGTCCGCATTCGGAGCCACGCCGTTGATTGTGACGGCTTTCAGCGTGTCCTGGTTCTCGTAGAGGAACGAATAACCGAAGATGCCCATGGCGTTCTGGTCGGAGTTCAGGCGCTGCACGATCAGGTTGTCGTTCTCGCCGGCCTCGATGAACGGCCCGTCGGTGCGCATGCGCGAGCAGTTCTCTTCAACCCAGTCACCGTCGAAATCGCCGTCAGCCACGTAGTCCAGCTCTTCACAGCCGGCATGCATTGCCAGTTCGACGAACGCATCGCGCGTGCCCGAGGTCGGCGGCGGTCCGAGCACGAGGATTTCGATTTCCGGGAAGTCGGAATTGATCTCGTTCCACATGGTATAGGGGTTTTCGACCCATTCACCATCGACCGGCACTTCGGCGCCCAGCGCGAGGTAGACTTCGCCCAGCGTCATGTCCCAGTCGTAGTCGTTCTGGTTCGAGATGGCGATCGACAGACCGTCGGAACCGATATTGGCTTGGGTGATGTCCTCGACGCCGTTCTCGGCGCAAAGCTCGAACTCCGACCTCGTCATGCCGCGCGAGGCGCCGGTCAGGTCGGGGTGCGATTCGCCAATGCCCTGGCAGAAGATCTGCATGCCGCCGCCGGTGCCGGTCGATTCGACGATGGGCGAGGGGAATTCGGTGCTGTTGGCGAACCGTTCGGCCACGGCCTGTGTGTAGGGGAACACGGTGGACGAGCCGACGATGCGGATCTCCTCGCGCGATTGTGCGCTTGCCGTCGTCGCGGACATGGCGGCCAGCGCCAGTGCCGAAACGGAAAGTTTGGTGTAGGACATGAAAGCTCCTGCTGTCAGTGTTTCGTTAAGGAACATCGCCGTCCTAAGCGGTCCGAGTGACACCTTTGCTATACTTTTGTAACGGTTTTATGAAACACTGATCGCATCGGTGTCGTCCTGTAGACCCCAAGCGTCGGTCGCGCGATCGCCCGCTGCGACCCTGCGGCAGCCATGCATGGATCACGGTAATATCAGGACAGACGCCCCCTGTGCGGGCAGTGCGTGTGGGCAGTGCGGCACCGCCGCCAGAAGCCTTGCGTTCGAATCGTGGGGGTGGGGGCTACAAGGCCCCGGTCGCTACAGGCAGGCACATTCCGGCAACGTCTATTCACATGTGTTGGCCCAGCCGCCGATACCCCGGTCGTCCGGGCCGGGAAACGTCACCCGAACGGCGCCTGCCTGAGATGTTTACTTGAACCGCGACATCGCGTTTTCAAATGCGCCGGAAATGCTGTCCCATGCCTTGTCGAACCCGGATTTCATGTCGCTCCAGGCATCGTCGCCGGCCTCGCGCAGCTCTTTCAGCTTGGCCTCGGCCTCGTCGCGTTTTTCGCGCATTTCCTTGAGCTGCTTTTCGTACTCGGCCTTCGAGTCTGCGGTGGCCTCGTCGACCTTGGCTTTCATCTTGTCGATCTCGGCGTTCCACTGGTCGATCTTGGCCTTAGTCTTTTCGATGTACTCTTCTTTCTCGGACATTTTCGGCTCCCCTTCTGGAGTGGATTGCGCATGACTACGCAATTCAAATCTATTCATTTGTGCGTCGCTTGAAAAGCATGCAGACTCGCGGCACGGAAATTGCGTGAAGGGACCCGATGCCCTGTCTGACACCGTCACGGAGAGATTGATCCCATGGAACCCAAGAAAGCCGACACCGTCATCGTGGGCGCAGGCAGCGCCGGCCTGTCCGCGCTACGCGAGGTGCGCCGTTACACCGATGACGTCCTGCTGATCAATGACGGGCATTGGGGCACGACCTGCGCCGCCGTGGGGTGCATGCCCTCGAAAGCGCTGATCGAGGCGGCGAAGACGTTTCACCGGCGCCATGCGCTCGACGCGTTCGGCATACGCGGTGGCGACGGGCTGTCGGCCGATATTCCCGCCGTCCTTGATCGGGTGCGCGTGATGCGTGACGGCTTTGTCGAGGGGCCGCGATCCACGCCGGACAAGCTGGGCGAACGGGCCATTTCGGGCCGCGCGCGCCTGCTTGGTCCGAACCGGCTGGAGGTGAATGGCCACGAGATCGAGGCCCGCGCCATCATCCTCGCGCCCGGCAGCAGCCCCGTCGTGCCGGGGCCGTGGGCGCAATTCGGCGATCGCATCCTGACGACAGACAGCCTGTTCGAGCAAGCAGACCTGCCGCGCCGTGTCGCCGTGGTGGGCATGGGCGCCATCGGGGTGGAGATGGCGCAGGCACTGGCGCGGCTAGGGCTGGATGTGGCCGGATTCGACGCGGCCGAGGGGCTGGCGGGAATCGACGACCCAGAGGTTCTGGCGACGTTCCGCCCGCTGATCGAGGCGGAGATGTCGCTGCATCTGGGGGGGCCGGCCGAACTGGACACAGCGGGCGACGCGATCCGCGTGACCGGTGCAGGCGGCAGCTTCGACGCCGACATCGTGCTGGCCGCGATGGGGCGACGGCCCAATGTCGCGGGGTTGGGGCTGGAGACGCTGGATGTGCCGCTTGACGACCGTGGTATGCCGCAGGTCGATCCCGCGACGCAGCGGATCGGTGATCTGCCGGTCTTTCTTGCCGGGGATGCCAACGGGTATCGCGCGCTGTTGCACGAGGCCGCCGACGAGGGGCATATCGCGGGCCGCATGGCAGCCCCCGACGCGTCGGCACAGGGGCTGTGTCGTCGGACGCCTCTGTCGATCGTGTTCTGCGCGCCGCAAGTGGCGCGGGTCGGCCCGCCGCTTTCGGATCTTGGCGCGCATGACATTGCCACGGGCCGCGCGGATTTCTCCGGACAGGCCCGCGCACGCATGGCGCAGACGGCGGCCGGGGGGATGCGCCTGCATGCCGATCGGCAGACCGGGCGCATCCTGGCCGCCGAAATGTGCGTGCCCGCCGCCGAACATCTTGCCCATCTTCTGGCCCTCGCGGTCGAGCGCGGCATGACTGTGGACGATATGCTTGCGATGCCGTTCTATCACCCCGTGCTTGAGGAAGGTCTGCGCAGCGCCTTGCGCGATCTTGCCAAGCAGGTGTGCGGCACGGGCGGATCGGACCTGTCGCGCTGCGAGGCGATTGGTCACGACGCGCTTGATTGAGCGATCCCAAGGCCGGCCGTTGACGCCCCCTACGCGGTGTCGGCATTGCCGACATCGAACAGCGTCTGCGGTTCGATGCCCCGTTTCGCCGCACTGGCGCGCACGGCCTCCTGCAGGGCCTCGCTGCGGTCCAGCAGGCGACGAAAGCGCGTCTCGTCGAGAACAAGCAGCGTGGATGGGGCAATCGCACGCGCCTCGGCACGCCGGGTTTTCTTCATCAACAGCGCCATCTCGCCGAACATCTCGCCCCGGCCAAGCCGCCAGGTCTGGCTCGCGGTTTCCAGCTCCACGGCGCCCGACGCGATGAAGAAGACACTTTTCGCGGTCCTGTCCTTGTGCATGACGATATCCCCGGCATTGACGTAGCGCGTCTCGAGCGCCCGGCCCAGGCGCTTCAGCGCGGCGTCGTCGAGATCGGCGAACAAGGGAAACTGTCGGACGACGTCTGTTCGCTGCAGCGTGATATCGAGGCGCGGACGTTGCTCGGCGGCGGAGCGGCGCGCCGCAAGATCCTGCATCAGCGCCGTATGGACCTCGGCGCCGATCAGCCCGTCCTCGCGCATCGCGGTGTATTCGCGTTCTTCCAGCCGCAGCGCTGTGCGCCGGATGAAGCGGCGCTGCAGTTTCTCGGCATAGCCCGGATATTGCAGGCGCAACCCCTCCAGCGCGGTTTCCACCGCCTCGACCCGCCGCGACAGCAGGTCGTGCAGCAGGTCTGCCACCCGCCGGCCGTGAATGCGGCGGATACGCTTGTCGATGAAGGCGCCCAGATCGCGCAGGATCAGGCGTTGCGACAGAAGGGCTTCGAAGCGGTCGGCGGTCATGCGTACGAGGGGCCGGGAAAACCCGAGCCGCCTGTGCAGGATCACCGCGGTTCGGAAGGCCCGCCCATACGCGACGCTGCGACGCGCCGCTTGCTGATATCCGCTGCGGCCCTGCGACCGCGCGCCCTCGATCAGGCGATCGGCATCCGACAGAACCTGTTCGGTCATCCGCGCCGAGATCGTCCGCTCGCGCACGCGGACGAGGATGGTGTCGCGTTCGTGGCCCGCCAGCGCGATCAGCCCAAGCGTCACGCGATCGCGATTGACGATATCGACGCTATCCTCGGCCAGTTTCACGGCGGTATCCAGACGTTCACCGAAACGCTTGGCCTCGGACCGGACGATATCGTGATCCATCTCGTAGTTCTCGGTCGTGCGCGCCACGTCCTCGCGCACGGTCTGAAGCGCCACCGCGACCACCTGCCGCGACAACGCCTGATCGAGCCGGGACAGCCGGTCGAGCCCGAGCCAGGTGATCACCGTCCGCAGCGTCGTGCCCTGCACGATCAGCGTGAAAAGCGTGAAACCGGTGGCGAGGATGCCGACGACGCGTTTGACCTCGACCGGTACCCGGAAACTCTCGGTCACGGCCAGCGCGAGCGCCAGCGTCACCGCGCCCCGCAAGCCCCCCCACAGGATCGCCACCCGGTAGGGCCGTTCGATCGCCGGCGACAGCCGCAGCACCGTCAGAAGCGGCAGGAACCCGAAGAGGATCACGGCCCGCGCGGCGATCGCGGCCGCGATCACCACGCCGACCAGCACGACATCCTCGACGCGGACCTCTTCCAGCAGGCGCGGGATCAAAAGCGCGGCAAGAATGAAGATCAACGCCCCGGCCCAATGGGCCAGAACGTCCCAAAGTTCGCGCAGATTGGTCCAGGCCTGCGGTGGCAGGCGCCCCGGCCCCGTCAGGTTCAGCGTCAGCCCGGCGGTGACCACGGCGATCACGCCCGACGCGCCGATGCTCTGCTCGGCGCCGATATAGGCGAGATACGGCAGCGCCACCGAGATCGAGATCTGCGCCAGTTCGAACTGGCTGAACCGCGCCATGATCCAGACCGCGATCCGCGCCGCAAGCCAACCGGTGATCGCCCCGCCGCCGATCAAGAGTGGAAACCGCGCGAACGCGGCCCCGAGTTTCGGGTCCGGCACGCCCAGCATCACGAATCCCATGAACAGACCGAAAAGGGCGATCGCGGCCGCGTCGTTCAGCAGGCTTTCGCCCTCGATGATCCGCGCCAGCCGGCGCGGCGCGGAAATCGACCGGAAGATCGACACCACCGCCGACGGATCGGTCGTCGACACGATCGCCCCGATCAGCAGGCAGGCCGCCAGCGGCAGCGAGCTTGCCCAGGATAGCGCATAGCCGACGCTCAGCGTGGCCACGATCACCGCCACGACCGCCAGCACCAGGATCGGCACCCAGTCGTCCAGCATCCGGCGCAGGTTCACGCCCAGGGTCACCTGAAACAGCAGCGTCGGCAGGAAAACGTAAAGAAACACGTTGGACCGTATGGGAAGCCCGAGAATGGCCTCTGCCACCGGATTAAGCGCATCGGTCAGGTCTGTGCGCAGGAAGAAGATAGCGCTGGCCCCGATCAGGATGCCGAGAATGGCGAGGATCACGCTATACGGAAGCCGCAACCGCGCCGCCAACGGCTCTGCGATCCCGATGAGGAGAAAAAGGGATGCAAGAAGAGTTGTAATCAGCACGATATCCATGACTGGAAACTAGCACAGCGATCACGGAGCGCATGCGCAAAAGTGGACCCGTGACCCCCGTTCCGTCCACAATGCCGGCGTCACCGGCGTGCTCATCGTTGCGCTGGGCATGCTGGTGGACCTGGCCCGTCGCGGGGTCAGCCTGCGGCTGCTTGCGCCCATTTTGCCAGTATTCGCTGTGACCGCGCCCGAGGCCGGCCCCGTCCCGGCCAGCTACACGCAGGCCTTCGTGCAGGCAGCAGACGGCCTTACACACAGCATTTCGCTGTTCCTGCCGGGCGTGGCGTTCAGGACACTTATCCAGACCGCCGGCAGTGCGCAGGGGCCACCCGACACGATCACCCGCGGCCCCAGACGCGCGGCGCAAGACAGGGTTGCGCCGACCGCTCATGACGTACGTTTTGTCCCGCGCCCGGTTACGTTCGATCGCACCCATTCGATGCGCACCATGCCGGCGTGTCATCGCGCGCCCGAAAACTGATCCATGTTAGCACGCCGTGGTCAAAAATGACCATTGTTGCGGGAATTGCCAGTGACGAGATCGCAAGATCCGGAACCGGTCGGAACGTCGATGACGCGGCCATGAAACACGGTCGCGTCCGGCAATGAAGTATCACGGTCAAATTGGTGCAGTGCCTCGACACGACACGTCAACGCGGGGCCTCTTCATGCTCCAGTCCGATCCGATCGAACACGGGCGATACGCCTGTTGGAAACGCGGTTCGCCGCAAATGGAGCATGGTTCCCACAATGAAAACCCTGAAAAGTACGACCTCGATACTGGCGGCCGCCCTGACGCTGCTGGTGGCGGTCGACAAAAGCCCGGCGTCGGCCGCGACCATCCTGGGGTCGGCCGCGGAATTCGCGGTTCTTGGCGCATCGACAGTCACGAATACCGGGCCCACCACGATCCAAGGTGATCTGGGCCTCTCGCCGGGGACGTCGCTCACCGGCGGCGGGTCGATCACGCTGACCGGCACGCAGCATGTCACCGATGCCGTGGCGTCCCTCGCGCAGACCGACGCCCGCGCCGCGTTCACCGCACTCGGGACAACCGCCAGCACGAGCGATCAGACCGGGGTGGACCTTGGCGGGCTCACCCTGTCGCCGGGTGTGTACAATTTCGACACATCGGCCCAGCTGACCGGCAATCTGACCCTGGACTTTGCAGGTAATCCCACAGGTATCTTCCTGTTCCAGATGGGATCGACGCTGACCACGGCCTCCAACGCGACCGTCAGCATTCTCAACGGAATGTCCGACAGCGGCATCTTCTGGCAGGTCGGCAGCTCGGCAACGCTGGGAACGGGCACGATATTCGCAGGCAATATCATCGCGGAATCGTCGATCACGCTCGACACGGGGTCGGCCATCCTGTGTGGACGCGCCATCGCGTTGACGGGGGCCGTGACGATGGACACGAACACGGTTTCCAATGACTGCGATGTGTTCGATGGTGGAACCGGACGTAGCGATTTCGGCAGCGGCGGCTTCAGCGGCGCCGATAGCACCAATGACGGACCGGCCGTGATCCCGTTGCCGGCTGCCGGTGTCCTTCTGTTCGGCGCCCTCGGCGGTCTCGGGCTGTTGCGGGCAGGTGCCGGCCGCGCCCGGCAGAGGCGCACCCACGTCGGTCTGCAAGTGTCGGCCTAAACCGTGTCAGCCGCGGAACCCGTCTGACACGCGGTATGTTCCGGATCGGGCCGGTTGGTCGAATGGCCCCCGCCTCCATCCTGAACGGGTGGGGGCGGTCTTCAGCTCGCGCTTCCGGTCCTGGTCTGTTATGCGAGACGCGCGGGCGATGCCCGCCTAATGCACCGGATCGCCACGAAACACGGTCCGAAACACACCAGAACGGAAACCTGATCCATGCCGCAGACAGCCGACAGCAACCGCCGCATCGTTCTTGCCAACCGGCCGAACGGACTGCCCGACGAGACCACCCTGCGCCTCGAGGAAACCGAGGTGCCGCAACCGGGCGCGGGTCAGATGCGCCTGCGGACGACCCACCTGTCGCTTGACCCGTACATGCGGGGTCGGATGAACGACGCGAAATCCTACGCGACGCCGGTCGAGATCGGCGGCGTGATGACCGGGCAGGTGGTGGCCGAGGTCGAGGCGTCGAACGTGGACGGATTCGCGCCGGGCGACCATGTGCTGGCCGGCAGCGGCTGGCAGGATTATGCCCTGTCCGACGGGGCTGGCGTGATGAATCTCGGGCGGTCCCCGGACAACCCGTCTTGGGCGCTCGGGATTCTGGGCATGCCGGGCTACACCGCCTATGCGGGCCTGTTGAAGATCGGCGAGCCGCAGCCGGGCGAAACCGTGGTGGTCGCGGCGGCCTCGGGACCGGTCGGGGCCACGGTGGGGCAAATCGCGCGCCTCAAGGGTTGCCGCGTCGTCGGCATCGCCGGCGGACCCGAGAAATGCGCTCACGTCACCGGGACGCTCGGCTTCGATGCGTGCATCGATCACCGGGCCGAGGATTTCGCGGACCAACTGGCAGCCGCCTGTCCCGACGGGATCGATGTCTATTTCGAGAACGTGGGCGGCAAGGTGCTGTATGCCGTGCTGCCGCTGCTCAACCCGTTTG
The DNA here is from genome assembly GCF_050896375.1 of Roseovarius tibetensis. Classification (NCBI taxonomy): domain Bacteria; kingdom Pseudomonadati; phylum Pseudomonadota; class Alphaproteobacteria; order Rhodobacterales; family Roseobacteraceae; genus Roseovarius; species Roseovarius tibetensis. Next base: position 190,241 of record NZ_JBPBBB010000002.1, on the reverse strand, counting down.
CCCGTATTCCGGTCTGCGGCGTTGTTTCGTGGTACAACTTGACCGGCCTGCCCGAGGGCGGCGATCACGGTCCCGCCATCATGAGCACGGTCCTCAAGATGAAGGTGAAGATGCAGGGCTTCATCATCTTCGACAGCTTCCCCACGAGCCTCTATGACGAGTTTGCACGCGAGATGACCGGATGGCTGGCCGAGGGCAGGATTCACTACAAGGAACAGATCGTCGACGGGCTGGAGGCGGCGCCGGGCGCACTCAACGATCTTCTGCTGGGGCGGAACTTCGGCAAGATGGTCGTCAAGGTCGCGTAAGGCGGGCGACGCGTCGTCCACGCGGGTATCGGTCGCTTGCAAATCGCGCGGCGGACGCCGAATGTCCCGACATGGAACGGCAAACCCATCGCCCGCGTCTTCGCATCCGCATCGTCTTCGGTGATACCGAGATGATCGGGCCCGGCAAGGCGGAACTGCTCGAGCGTATCGACCGCTGCGGCTCTATCGCCGCGGCGGGCCGCGAAATGGGCATGAGCTACAAGCGCGCCTGGCAATTGATCGGAACACTGAACGCGATGTTCCGCGACCCGCTGGTGGACAGCACGCGGGGCGGGCCGGGCGGCGGCGGGGCGGTGCTGACCGATGCCGGGCGCGAGGTGCTTGACCTCTACCGCGGGTTCGAGGCGGACGCGGCAGAGGCCGGCGCGGCACGGATCACGGCGCTTCAGGCGCGTCTTCGCGATATTCCCGATGGAAAATAACGTTTGACAGTGTGATGCCCACCCGGCGATATGGTCGTACAAACATATCTCTCCGGAGCCACCGCATGCCCGCCTTGATCCATCCCCGCACGTGTCTTGCCGCGTTGGCCGTCATGATCCTGATCGCGGCCCCGGTGCCCGGCCGCGCCGGGACCGCGCTTGCCGCCGTCGCAGCGAATTTCGCTGAAACCGCAGAGGCGCTCGTGCCGGCATTCCGCGCCGAGACCGGGCATGACATACGCCTGACCACCGGCTCGACCGGCAAGCTTTATGCCCAGATCCGTGCGGGGGCGCCGTTCGATCTGCTCTTGTCCGCCGATTCCGACACGCCGGCCCGGCTACTGGCCGAGGGTCACGCGGTCGAGGGCAGCAGCTTCACCTATGCCGTGGGCCGCCTCGCGCTGTGGAGCGCCGACCCCGACCGCATCGACGGGGACGGGCGCGCGGCACTCGACGATCCCGATCTGCGCTTCTTGGCCATCGCCAATCCCGATCTCGCCCCGTATGGCGTGGCCGCGCGCGAGGCGCTGCGCGCTCTCGGGATCTGGGACACGTTTCAGCCCAGGATCGTGATGGGCCAGAATGTCGGCCAGACCCATTCCATGGTGGCCACCGGCGCCGCAGAGCTGGGATTCGTCGCGCTGTCGGCGGTGATCAGCCCGCGCGCGGGGTCCACCGGCAGCCGGTGGGACGTGCCGCAGGATCTGTTTGCACCGATCCGGCAGGACGCGGTTCTGCTGTCACCCGACAACGCGGCGGCGCGGGCGTTTCTGGAGTTCCTGCGCAGCGAACACGCCGCCGAGGTGATCGACCGCTTCGGGTACGGCACGGCCGACTGACATGGAGCTGCCCGATCTTGGCCCGCTCTGGCTGACGATCCGGCTGGCGGCCGTTACGACGGCCATCCTGCTGGTTATCGGCACGCCGATCGCATGGTGGCTGGCCTTTACCCGGTCGCGTCTGAAATCGGTTGTCGAGGCGATAACGGCGCTGCCGCTGGTGCTGCCGCCGACGGTGCTGGGCTTTTACCTGCTGATCTTTCTCAGCCCCAACTCGGCTCTTGGCGGGGCGTGGCTATCGGTGACGGGATCGACGCTGACATTCTCGTTTCTCGGGTTGATCGTGGCCTCGGTGCTTTATTCGCTGCCCTTCATGGTTCAGCCGTTGCAGGGCGCGTTTGAAAGCGTCGGCCGCGCGCCCCTCGAGGCCGCCGCCTCGTTGCGGGCCTCCCCGCTGGATGCGTTCTTCAGCGTGGCGACGCCGATGGCGCTGCGTGGATACCTGACCGCAACCGTGCTGAGTTTCGCGCATACGATCGGCGAGTTCGGCGTGGTCCTGATGGTGGGCGGCAATATCCCCGGCCAGACCAAGGTCGTGTCGATCCAGATCTACGAAGAGGTCGAGACGGTCAACTACGCCGCCGCGCACGGCCTCGCGGCGATCCTGCTGGTGTTCTCGTTCACGGTTCTTCTTGCGGTCTACAGTGTCAACCGGCGGTTTCCTGTCCATGCGGGGTAGGCCATGACCCAGCTTACCACCGATGTGCGTGTCGGATATCCGGGCTTTACGCTGGAGATCGCGCAGCAGTTTCCCCTGCAGGGCATCACCGCGCTGTTCGGGCCCTCGGGCTGCGGCAAGTCCACGCTTTTGCGGATCATCGCGGGGTATGAACGGCGGGCGTCGGGGCGTGTCACCTATGGCGACGAGGTCTGGTTGGGCGCGGGGTCCGCAATGCCGCCGCATCGGCGCGGCGTGGGCTATGTCTTTCAGGATGCGCGGTTGTTTCCACACCTGACCACGCACGGGAACCTGACCTATGCGCACAAGCGGGCCGCGACCCTGCCGGGCCGCTACTCCTTTGACGATGTGGTCGATGGCCTCGACCTCGCGCCGCTGTTCGATCGCCGCACCGATCAGCTTTCGGGCGGCGAGCGGCAGCGCGTGGCCATCGGGCGCACGCTTCTGGCGCGACCCCGGCTGTTGCTGATGGACGAACCGCTCGCCGCGCTCGACACCCGCCGCAAGGGCGAGATCCTGCCCTATATCAACCGCCTGCCACGCGCCTTCGACGTGCCCGTGATCTATGTCACACACGCCCTCGAAGAGGTGACGCAGCTTTGCGACCGCATCGTGGCATTGGCCGAGGGGCGCGTGGTCGCCGCCGGCGGCGTGGTCGAGACACTGGAACGGCTCGATCTGGCCGATGTGCAGGGACGGTTCGAGGCGGGCACGATGCTGACGGGGCGGATCGTCGCACAGGACAGCGCGCTGCATCTCAGCCGGGTGGATCTTGGCGGGGACCGGATCGAGGTGCCGCAGATCCGGCTGGGCGTGGGACAGGACGTCCGGCTGCGGGTGCGCGCGCGCGACGTCTCGCTGGCGCTGTCGCGCCCCGAGGGCCTGAGCATCCGCAACATTCTGGATGCAACGGTGTTGACCATCGACCCCGAGCCGGCGTCGGCCTTCGCCGAGGTGCTGCTGGACGTCGGTGGGCAGCATCTGCGCGCGCGTGTCACCCGCGCCGCCATCGCGGATCTCGGCCTGACGACGGGTCAGCCGGTCCTTGCACTGGTCAAGGCCGTGTCGTTCGACCGCCAGGCCCTGCCGCGCGGGATTGCACCCGGCGAATGACGCGGTAACCCGCAACCCTGACGGGCCATTGCGCCCTCACGCGGGCGGGACTGCCATCACCTGCAACACGATCGCCCCGGCGTAGATGCCCAGCAGGGCCACGCTTTCCATGCCGATGCCGCCGGGGCCGTCCCGTTGACGCAGGATCAGGCCGCCCAGAAGAACCGCGGTCATCAGAAGCGCCGTCAGGTTCCAGAACTGATCCCCCATGCCGATCGCATGATAGAGGGATCCGTCGCGATAGGAGATGTCGGCCGCACTCAGAAACAGCGTGTCGAACGTGTTGCCTCCGATGATCCCGCCAACGGCAAGCTGCAAGGCGCCGCGACGTACCGCCGCGATGGTCGTCACCAGTTCGGGCAGCGACGTCACGACCGCCGTCGCCAATGCCCCCACAAGCGATTCCGACAGTGCCAGCCGACCGCTTAGGGCACCCGCCGTCTTGGCGATGACCCAGCCCGCAGCCCCCATGAAAAGCATCAGCAGCAACAGGTTCAGGAAAAGCCGCGCGGTGCTTGTCTGCGCGGCCGCGGCGCTCTCGCTTTCGGGTGTGTCCTCGCGGGTATCGGCCGTCGCCACCGGCCGCCACATGGGGGTTTCCCGCAAGGCGCGGGTGACGAACAGCGCGCTGACATAGATGATCGGGATCGCGAGGGACACCGGGTGGACGGCCATCACCGTGACGTCGGTCCAGGTCGAGGCAAGAAGCGGCAGCGTCAACAGCACGATCAACGTGACCGACTGGAAGATATTGGCGAGGTCGGCGGCGGCATGTTCCAGATTGGCCCGGCGGTACACGATATCCGCGACCGCCAGAAAGGCGGTCTGCGCGGCGATGCCCCCGATACTGTTGGAGTAGGCCAGCGACGCGTATCCGTCGAGGGCCACGGTGACCGACACGATCACGCCGCTCAACGATGTTGCGGCCCCAAGCAGGACGGCCCCCGCGATCGCCTCGCCGATCCCGGTACGGTCCGCCAGACGGTCCACGACCGTCGTGATTTTCAAGCCGGTGACCAGCACCGTGGCTGCCGCCAGTGCGAAGCCGAGCGATAGTTCGGTCAGCGACCAGCTTTCAAACATGACACGGTCCTTTCATGTCGGACAGTCCTGCACGTCCCGCAGGTCCTTGGTACCGCATTGCAGGCAAATATCTTATAACCATTTGTCGCAATGGGTTTCGTCGTGACGCGGGGATGAACGCCCGCCACGGCCGATGGGCCGTGTTGATGCTGCCCCGCATATCGCACCGCTGAGCATGGCAAGGGTACGATGATCCGACGAACTTGACACCCCGGCGCAGCGCGACGAGATTTCGGATTCAAACCGTGTTAGTGGACCGTACGTGGTCGCGTTGGTCACATCCGCACCAGAGGGTCGCTGCCGAATGAAAAAGCTGTTCATGTCTTGCCTCGCCGCGTCCGTGGCCGTGTTGTCGGGCTGCGCCACCCCGAAGGATCGGTGCATTTCCAACGCGACACAACAGTACCGCAGTGTCGAAAGCGCCTTGGCGACGGCCGAGGGCAACATCACCCGCGGGTATGCGATCCACACTCAACGCGTCCCCTACACCGTCAATCAGACCTGTTTTCGCACAGACCCATATACCAAGATGACGATCCCGTATTCATGCCCGTCCACGCAATACCGGACGGAAACGACCCCGGTCGCGATCGACATTGCCGAAGAGCGTCAAAAGGCGGCGCAGTATCGGAACATGCTGCCGGAACTGCGTCGACAGGCGACGCAGGGTGTGCAGCGGTGCAACGCGCAGTTTCCCGAATGATCGCACGCCACGGCCGGTGTACCACCGGCCCGTGGCGCTATGCGGCGACATCCGTGCTGCCCGCGCAGCGGGCTGTCACTCCATCAGGTTCAGGGCATCACCCCCGAGTATCTCGCCGCGCCCGGCACTCTCGCCGTCCTTGACCCATTCGAGTGACCTGCCGTCGATCACGGCCTCGTAACAGCCATAGTCGGTGTCGGGATAGCACACGCCATCTTCGGTGATCTCGTACCGGCCGGACGTGGATGTGTCATGGTACGTGCCATCCGCAGCAAAGTAGCTGCTGTATTGACCGCCACCCATACCCCCCTGATAGGTATTGCCGACCAGCGCCTCTTGCAGTTCCGCTTGCGTCGCGGCGAATGCGGGGGCCGCAAGGATTGCAACGGTCAGCCCTGTGAAAATCTTCGACATCGTCATCAGTCTACCCTTCCCGTTTCCATTGGCATGAGCGCGACACCTAAAACGGGCCATGCGCAGGGCAACCCGTGGTCCGGCCGCCCGTGTCGGCCCTCGTGTCATCCGCTGAGGCGTCATCGTCCACGAATTGCGCCGTTCTGGTCACGCGGCTAACGGTCGTCGATGCCGCGCCGCAAGACATCGGCGATCTCCGGGGCAGGTGGGGTCAATCGCGGAAATCTGCGCTAACTTGGCGCATGCGTCGCTGTTGCTACCAGTTCGTCGCATCCAACACCTGCCGAAAGCGCGAATCAGACTATTGGGCGCGCTCACACCAGTACTGGAAGCCCCAAATGTGCCGTAATCCGAAAATCATCCTTTGCCCGATCAACCTGCGCCACGTCAAACTGGACTACACCGCGTATACCGAGGCGTGGGAGATGGCCGCGCGGCACAACGCAAAACTCATCGTGGCGACCATCGCGCCAGAGTTCGAGCGCAACATGAACATATACGACTCAGATGCGTACTGGGGTGATGAGCTTAAGAAATTTGTCGCGGCCCATCCCCCCGAGGGCGTCGAATACGAGACCGTCGTGCGCAAGGGGGCGGTGCATCGCCAGATCGTCAAGCTGGCGAAAGAACGCAAGGTCGACGTGATCGTGATGGATTCCGCCAACCCCAAGGTGCAGGACTATCTGCTGGGCACCAATGCCAGCCACGTCGTCACCCATGCCGAATGTTCGGTCTACGTGGTCCGCAGCTAGGCCGGTAGGGTTCCTCTCAGAACATACCGAATGATATCAGCGACCTGTCCCGGCTCTCGCGCCACCGCGAGGGCCGCGGCATCGACCTCTTTCAGGGCGTGGTCATGCTCTGGGGGTTGCAGGATGATCATTGATTTCCCAAGCGCAGCCGCGAAACCCGCGTCAAAGGCCGCGTTCCACTGCTTGTAGCGATCCCCGAAACGTACGACCACGATATCCGCGTCTTCGAGACCCTTGCGCGTGCGGATCGCGTTGACCATCGCGCCCTTGTGGTCATGCCAGTACTTGTCCGGCTCGGCGCCGAGGATCGCCACACCGCAGTCGTCGCTTGCCGCGTGATCCGTCACCGGGCCGGTAAACGACACCTCAAGCCCTTGGGATGCCTCTATGATCTGCTCTCGCCAGTCGGTATGGATCTCGCCCGACAGATAGACGTTCAACATTCTGTCCTCCTTGGTCAGCCGCGCAGCGTGCCGCCGGTGGCTTTCTGAACCTTCTCGACAACCTTGGTCGAGATCGCCTCGATCTCGGTCTCAGTCAGCGTTTTTTCTCGTGGCTGCAACCGAACCGCGATGGCAAGGGATTTTTTATCTGCCCCCAGGCTGCCGCCCGTGAACTCGTCGAACACCCTGACATCCGTGATAAGCGATTTATCCGCCCCGAGGGCCGCATTCACGACCGTCATGGCCTCGACGTTCGCGTCGATGACAAACGCAAAATCCCGCTCAACCGCTTGCAGGTCACTGAATTCCAGCGCCCCGCGTGACGCCGAGGACCGGCGGGGCAGCGGGACGTCCGCCGGGAACACCGTGAAGGCCATCGCCGGCCCCTTGACGTCCAACGCCTGCAGGATCTTGGGGTGAAGCTCGCCGAACACGCCAAGCATGGTTTTCGGTCCGAGGCATATCCGCCCATGTCGACCGGGGTGAAACCAGCCTGGACCATCCCGCAGGATCTGTACCTTTGCCGGCGCGCCTATGGCGGTCAACACGGCCTCCGCGTCGGCCTTGGCATCATACAGATCGACCGCGCGCGACGCTCCGTGCACGTCCTTCGGGCCGGTGCGCCCGACCAGCAGGCCGGCGATCTGAAGATGTTGTTCCCCCGGCTCGCCGCCCTGAAAGGCATGCCCGACCTCGAACAGTGCCAGGTCCATTGTCCCGCGCGCCTGATTGCGCGCCGCAGCCTGCAACAGGCCGGGCAGCAGATCCGGGCGCATGTGGCTCATCTCGGAACTGATCGGGTTGGCGAGCATCGTCGCATCGTCGCCCCCGCCGAAAAGCTGCGCGGCGGCCTTGTCGATAAAGCTGTAGGTGACGCATTCGTTGTAGCCGAGTGTCGCCACGGTCCGACGCGCGACGCGTTCGCGTTTCTGCATCGGGCTGAGGATCGGCTTGGGCACACCCGCGTCGGCACGGGCCAAGGGGCGCCCGCGTAGCTTTGTCAGCGAGGCGATGCGCGCGACCTCCTCGACCAGGTCGGCTTCGCCCCGGATGTCCGGGCGCCAGCTTGGCACATGCGCGGTGTTGCCTTCCAGCTTGAAACCGAGGGCGGTAAGCGTCTGGCGTTGCTCGCTTTCCGGAATATCCATGCCGACCAGCGACTGCACCCGCGCAGGGTCGAGCCTGTAGGACCGGGCGACATCGGGCACCTTGCCGGCGACCACGCGGTTCGACGGCGTGCCCCCGCACAGGTCAAGGATCATCTGCGTCGCAAGGTCGAGCGCGGGCATGTTGAACTCGGGGTCGATCCCGCGCTCGTTGCGGTAGCGCGCATCCGAGTTGATCTTGAGCGCGCGGCCCGTCGCGGCAATCTGGATGTGGTCCCAGACGGCGGCCTCCAGCAGAACGTTCTCCGTCTCTTCGGTGCAGCCTGTGGCGAGCCCGCCCATGATGCCGCCGATGCTCTGGATGCCGGCCGCGTCGGAGATCACCACCTGACCGGCATCAAAGCTGTAATCCTTTTCATCAAGCCCCCTGAGGGTCTCTCCGCCTTCGGTACGATGCACACGCAGGTCACCCGATACCTTGTCCGCGTCGAACACGTGAAGCGGGCGATTGCGATCGAACGTGAAGAAATTGGTGATATCTACCAGTGCCGAGATCGGGCGCAGGCCGATGGCCCGCAACCGGTCCTGAAGCCACGCGGGCGAGGGACCGTTGCGCACCCCGCGGATAAGGCGTCCGGCAAACACGTGACAGCCATCCGACCGGGTGTCATCGTCGATCGAAATGGTGACGGGACATGGAAACTGCCCTTCGATATCCGCCATGACCGCCGGTTTCATCGTTCCGAGCCCGCGCGCCGCAAGATCCAGTGCGATGCCGCGAACCCCCAGGGCATCGGGGCGATTGGGCGTGATCGCGATCTCGATCACCGGGTCCACCTTGGCCGGATCATGGGCCGCCAACCAGTCCACGAACCGCTCGCCAACCTCGCCCGAGGGCAATTCGATGATGCCCTCGTGCTCTTCGGAAAGCTCCATCTCGCGCTCGGAACACATCATGCCATGGCTCTCGACACCGCGGATCTTGCCGATGCCGATGGTGGTGTCGATGCCTGGCACGTAGACCCCCGGCTTTGCGACGACCACCGTGATCCCGGCGCGGGCATTGGGGGCGCCGCAAATGATCTGCGTGTCGCCGTCCGCGGTCGCCACCTGGCAGACGCGCAGGCGGTCGGCATCGGGATGGGCCTCGGCGCTTCGCACGTGGCCGATCGTGAAATCGCCAAGCCGCGCCGCGGGATCCTCGATCCCCTCGACCTCGAGGCCCAGATCGGTCAACGCCTCGGAGATCCGGTCGACCGTGGCCGTGGTGTCGAGGTGATCTTTCAGCCAGGAAAGTGTGAACTTCATGCGTGCTCTTCCGCCTGTATGTATCGGGGTTGAGGGACGCCTTAAAGGATATCATCCCCTTGGAAAACCCCGCTTTGCAGCGGGCCGGCCCCATGGCGCCACCGGGCGCGGTTCAGCCCGTCCACTGACCGGAAAAATCGAACGCGTTGTCGTACCCGAAAAGCGCCACCGCGCCGCCGGTATGCAGGAAAACGACCCGTTCGCCCTTCTTGAAATGCCCCTTGCGGACAAGGTCGATGAAGCCTGCGGCGCCCTTTGCCGAATAGACGGGATCAAGCAGGATCGCCTCCAGCTCTGCGAACATGCGGATCGCCTCGAGACCGGCCTCGGTCGGAATGCCGTAGCCGTCGCCGACGTAATCGGTATTGGCGACCACGTCGTCGCGGGCAACCACGCCCGGACAGCCCAGCTTTTCTGCCGTCGCACAGGCAAGGTTGTAGACATTTTCCTCCTGCTTGGGTCGCGGCGCGCGGACACCGATGCCCAGTAGCGGGATTTGCGCATTCATCGCCTTGAGCCCGGTAATGAGCCCTGCCTGCGTGCCGGCGCTGCCGGTCGCGTGCACGATATGGTCCACCTTCAGCGCGCGGTCGTTGAACTGCGCCAGCATCTCGAAGGCGCAATTCACATAGCCAAGCGCGCCCGTGGGGTTCGATCCGCCGCCGGGAATGGTGTAGACCTTGCGGCCTTCGGCGCGGAACGCGTCGGCAACGCTCTCCATCTCGGCGTTCATGTCGGCACCGCCGGGCCGCTTCTCGGTGGTGGCGCCGTGCAGATGATCCAGCAGGACATTGCCGTTGTGATTGTAATTGGCGTTGTTCGACCCCGTCCTGTCCTCCAGCAGAAGATGACAGGCCATGCCCATCTTGGCCGCGAAGGCGGCCGTCTGCCGCGCGTGGTTCGACTGGGTTGCGCCTTGGGTCATCACGAGGTCCGCCCCCTGCAGTTCCGCCTCGGCCATCAGGAATTCCAGCTTGCGGGTCTTGTTGCCGCCGGTGCTGAGCCCGGTGCAATCATCGCGCTTGATCCAGATTTCCGGCCCGTCCAGTTCCCGGGTCAGGCGATCCAGGCGTTCGAGGGGGGTCGGCAGATGCGCGAGGAAGTGGCGGGGGTAGCGGGACAGGTGCATTTTCATCTCCATGATATGTATCCCGGCCACTCTACGCAGGCATGGCAACGCAAGCCAATGTCAATGTCGCACAGACGGGGTGCCTGACGTCCGGGCCTTACGCCTTGCACAGCACAGACCAGTTTGCTTAAACCCTCGGGATGCCCAACCGGAGACCGTCCAATGGTCGATATCGCAACCCGCGTCTATAATCACCGCTGGAAACTGGATCCGATCGTTCGGTCTCTGATTGATACAGATTTCTACAAGCTGTTGATGTGTCAGTCGGTTTTTCGCAATCGCCCCGACACGACCGTGACGTTTTCGCTGATCAATCGCACCAAGTCCATCAGGCTGGCCGAACTGGTCGATGAAGGTGAGCTGCGCGAACAGCTCGACCACATCCGGACGCTGTCCCTGTCACGCGGCGAGAGCACGTGGTTGCGGGGCAACACCTTCTACGGCAAGCGTCAGATGTTCACGCCCGAGTTCATGCGGTGGTTCGAGGCGTTGCACCTGCCGCCCTATCACCTCGAGGTCGTCGACGGGCAATACGAGCTGACCTTCGAGGGCAAATGGCCCGAGGTGATGCTTTGGGAAATACCGGCACTGGCCGTCCTGATGGAGCTTCGGGCCCGCGCGGTGCTGGGCGACATGAAGAAATTCGAGCTTCAGGTGCTTTATGCGCGCGCGATGACCAAGCTTTGGGAAAAGGTCGAGCGGCTGCGCCCCGTCGAGGGATTGCGCATCGCCGATTTCGGCACCCGGCGCCGCCATTCCTTCCTGTGGCAGGACTGGTGCGTGCAGGCCATGCGCGAAGGTTTGGGGGACCGGTTCGTCGGAACGTCCAACTGCCTGATCGCGAAGAATCGCGATCTCGAGGCGATCGGCACGAACGCGCATGAATTGCCGATGGTATATGCCGCGCTTGCGCCGGATGACGACGCGCTCGCCCGCGCACCGTATGACGTGTTGTCCGACTGGCACGAAGAGCATGATGGCAATCTGCGGATCATCCTCCCCGACACGTTCGGCACGACGAGTTTCCTTGAAAACGCGCCTGACTGGCTGGCCACCTGGACCGGTATGCGCGTCGATTCCGGGTCTCCCGAGGTGGCGGCAGAGGCGGCGATACGCTGGTGGCAAGAGCGAGGCGAGGACCCGCGCGACAAGATGCTGATCTTCTCGGATGGTCTCGATGTCGACAAGATCATCGACCTCCATACCCGGTTCGCGGGCCGGGTGCGGACGTCCTTCGGCTGGGGCACTCTTCTGACCAACGATTTCAGAGGCCTGACACAGGACGATGCGTTGGCGCCCTTTTCGCTGGTCTGCAAGGCCGTTTCAGCCAATGGGCGCCCCACTGTGAAACTGTCGGACAACCCGAACAAGGCCATGGGCCCGCCGGACGAGATAGCGAGATATCAACGTGTCTTCGGCGTCGGCCAGCAGGAGGCGATGGACCTGACCGTCTGAACAGGGGCGGTCGCAGGATGTCGCACCGATCGGCGCGCTCTCGCAACTGGCACATTCATCTGAACAGCTTGCCCAGTCCCTTCCCGGTGATGCGCCCCGCGATCCTGCGCCCGACGCGGCGGGATACAGAACCCTTGCGCGTCGACGTGACCGCCTGAGCGTCGCCGAGATACTTCGAGAGCATGTAGAGGAACCGGCGGAACTTTTTGAGTGTCATGGTTGTCAGGGTGCACGACTCCCCGCCCGGTGACAAACCTTTCCTTACGGGGACACATGCGGTGCCGCGTACAGGATCTGTCGTCAAACCCGTCCTGCGTTTGTTGCGAACGTCTTTTTCCCAAGGTGTCAGTGGTGAGCCGTGCAGGATTCGAACCTGCGACCCACTGATTAAAAGTCAGTTGCTCTACCAACTGAGCTAACGGCCCACTGACGCGCTAACTAGAAACAGCGGCGCGGGCGGTCAACCCCGAAAGTGACTGTATTCCAAGGCCCCATATGGATTCATCCCGAAAGCGTCGTTATATGCGGGGTCATGACTGATACGCGCGATCCCGGACTGGCTTTCATGAAGATGCACGGCCTCGGCAACGATTTCGTCGTGCTCGACGGGCGTGCCGGCGGGGTCGTGCCGTCCCCTGCGCTTGTCACGGGCATCGCGGACCGGCATCGCGGCATCGGTTTCGATCAGCTTGCCGTGATCGAGGCGGGCCGCGAGGATGCGCATCTGGTCTTCTACAACGCCGACGGGTCGCTGTCGGCGGCCTGCGGCAATGCCACGCGCTGCATCGCGCGCTACCTGATGGACGAGACGGGCCAGACCAGCCTGCGGCTGACCACCGCGCGCGGACATCTGGAGGCGGTGGACGCGGGCGATGGACGGGTATCCGTCAACATGGGCCAGCCACAGCTGGACTGGGACGCCATTCCCCTGGCCGAACGGATGGAGACGCTGGAATTGCCGATTGAGGGTGGCCCCACGGGCACCGGCATGGGCAATCCGCATTGCACCTTCTTCGTGGCGGATGCCGAGGCTGTGCCGCTTGACCGGTTCGGTCCACGCTACGAGCATCATCCGCTTTACCCGGAGCGGACGAATGTGCAGGTCGCACAGCTTGTCGGCCCCGATCGCATTCGAATGCGCGTGTGGGAGCGCGGCGTCGGCATCACGCTGGCGTCGGGGTCGTCGTCCTGTGCCACCGCGGTGGCCGCCGCGCGACGCGGGCTGACGGGGCGCCGCGTACGGATTGATCTCGACGGCGGCACGCTTGATATCGACTGGCGAGACGATGGTGTCTGGATGACTGGCGAGACCGCGCATGTCGCGACCGGCGTCCTGACCCCCGAATTCCTGCAGAGGTTCGCATGACTGCTCCAAAGTTCACCACGCTCGGCTGCCGTCTCAACGCGTATGAGACCGAGGCGATGAAGGATCTGGCGGCGCAGGCGGGGCTGACGGACGCGCTTGTGGTCAATACCTGCGCGGTGACGGCGCAGGCCGTGCGCAAGGCCCGGCAGGAGGTGCGCCGCCTGCGCCGGGAAAATCCCGACGCGCGCCTGATCGTGACCGGATGCGCCGCGCAGACCGAGCCCGAAACATTCGACGCGATGCCCGAGGTCGACGCCGTGATCGGCAATACCGAGAAGATGCAGGGCGACACGTGGGGCCGGCTTGCCGCCGATTTCGTGGGTGAAACAGAGCGCGTTCAGGTCAATGACATCATGAGCGTGACAGAGACCGCGGGCCACCTGATCGACGGGTTCGGCACCCGTAGCCGCGCCTACGTGCAGATCCAGAACGGCTGCGACCATCGCTGCACCTTCTGCATCATTCCCTACGGACGCGGCAATTCGCGCAGCGTGCCCGCCGGGGTCGTCGTGGACCAGATCAAGCGTCTGGTCGATGCGGGCTACAACGAGGTGGTGCTGACAGGTGTCGACCTGACAAGCTGGGGCGCGGATCTGCCCGCGCAGCCACGGCTGGGCGATCTGGTGATGCGTGTCCTCAAGCTGGTGCCCGACCTGCCGCGCCTGCGTATCAGCTCGATCGATTCGATCGAGGTGGACGAAAACCTGATGCAGGCCATCGCGACCGAGCCGCGCCTCATGCCGCATCTGCATCTCAGCCTTCAGCATGGCGACGACCTGATCCTGAAGCGGATGAAACGGCGCCACCTGCGCGACGATGCGATCCGCTTTTGCGAGGAGGCGCGGCGCCTGCGCCCCGAGATGACCTTCGGGGCCGATATCATCGCCGGGTTTCCGACCGAAACCGAGGGGCAGTTCGCCAATGCGCTGCGGCTGGTCGAGGAGTGCCACCTGACGTGGCTGCACGTGTTTCCCTATTCGCCCCGCCCCGGCACGCCCGCGGCGCGCATGCCGCAAGTCGACGGGCGCGCCATAAAGGACCGTGCCGCGCGCCTGCGCGCGGCCGGGTCGGACAGGGTCGCGGCCCATCTTGCCGGACAGACGGGTCGTGTGCATCGCGTCTTGATGGAGCATCCGCGCATGGGCCGGACCGAGCAATTCACCGAAGTCAGCTTCGGTGCGGATCGACCGGAAGGTGAAATCGTGACCGCTACCGTGACCGGCCATACCGACACGCAACTCGTTGCGGCCTGACACCAGAGCCGCGGCGCGGCTTTACACCCCGGTTGCAAGCGCCTAGCGTCGCGCCTGCAAACTCAAGGGGTCACATCATGCAGCTCATCGCCTCGCCGCTTTCACCATTCGTGCGCAAGGTGCGCGTTCTGTTGGTCGAGGCGGACCTCGTCGAAAGCGTCGAGGTGGTCAATGTCACCACTACGCCGCTGGAAACCGACGCGCAGGCCGCCGCGGCCAACCCGTTGGGCAAGATCCCCGCACTGGTGCGCGACGGCGGAGCGACGTTATTCGATAGCCGGGTCATCACCCGTTATCTCGATGACCTGGCCGGAGGCGGCTTTTACCCGCAATCGCGGCTGTGGGAGGTCCTGACACTGGAAGCCACCGCCGAGGGCATGATGGATGCGGCCGTATTGATGGCCTACGAGGGACGGTTTCGGCCCGAAGACATGCGCTATGAGCCCTGGGTCGAGGCGCAATGGGCCAAGATCGCGCGTGCGCTGGACGCCATCGAGGCCCGCTGGATGAGCCATCTCGCGGGGCCGCTGGACATGAGCCATATCGCCACCGGCTGCATGCTGGGCTATCTTGACCTGCGCCATAACGCACGCGGCTGGCGCACCGGGCGGCCCGCGCTCGACGCGTGGTACGCCGAGTTTTCGCTGCGTGACAGCATGCGCATTACGGCGCCGGAATGACCGGGCGCCATGCGCATGCCACACTGCGGATCAGAAGCTGTAGCTCAGCCCGACATTGACCGCATGCGTGACAAGCTCTGTCTCGAGCTTGCCGGGCGTCTGACCCGGCATGGAGATATCGGGATCGATGGTGGCGTCGTTGTCGGACCAGGTGACCTGGTACTCGGCAAAAACCGCCCAGTCGTCGTTGATCGCGTATTTCAGCCCGGATATGCCGCGCAGGGCAGGCCCGGTCGTTTCATACCCGAAGGTGCGGTTGCCCGCTCCCGCCACACGGATGTCCACATGCGGAATCGCCACGCCGACACCGGCGCCGATATAAGGCGTGAATTTCGGGGCTGATGCAAAGGCCCCCGGAAAGCGCTTCATCACATTGGCGGTGATGATGTTGTGCCCGTCGGTGAATTCCAGGCTTTCGACGCCAAGCGCGGTGCGATCTGCCGACGTCGCGGTGGCCTTGGCGTGCGTGCCCTCGATGCCGAAGCCGAAATCGCTGTCGGTCCACCAGATCGCGCGTCCGCCATAGTAGGGCGGGTTGTCGAACGAATCGACATCCCAGTCGATGTTGCGCCGCTGCGTCGTCCCGCCGGGCAATCGTACGGAATCGGTGCCGCTATAGGCCCCCTGCACACCCAGGTAGAGGCTGAGTTCCAGTTCGGCGGCGGCCGGGGCCGCGGTGAAGGTCAATGCCAGCACGGCATATTTGAGCTTGGTCAGCATGTTCGGAGCTTTCGCATGAAAAAACGGCTTTCGCGCGTGTCTATACTGCCGCAGGACAGGCGACAAGCGCGACAGAAGCGCGCCCCGGTCACATCTTCGGGTAATGCAGGCTGGACGCCTTGGGTCAGCCCCGCTAGATAGGCAGTTACAATTCGTATCGCCATACTGCTGTCCAGCCATTTCGAGCAAGCGGTACTGGCTCTGACAGATGGAGTGAACCTCGTGTCCCACACTGACGACCAAGAAGGCACCCGCAGGGACTTTCTGTATTTTGCCACAGCCGGGGCAGGTGCCGTCACAGCCGGGGCGGCCATTTGGCCGCTTGTCAATCAGATGAACCCGTCGGCCGACGTGCAGGCCTTGTCCACCATCCGGGTGGACATCAGTGGCGTGCAGGCCGGCCAGGAGCTGAGTGTGAGCTACCTCGGCAAGCCGGTCTTCATCCGTCGCCGTACGCAGGATGAGATCGAAGCGGGAAGCAACACCGCAGTCGAAGATCTGCCCGACCAGATCGCGCGAAACCCGAACATGCCAGACGATGCGCCGGCAACCGACGCAAATCGCACGCTCGACGAGGCGGGTGAATGGCTGGTCCAGATCGGCGTCTGCACCCATCTCGGCTGCGTGCCGAGCGGCAACAAGGCCGGTGACTTCTCGGGCTGGTTCTGCCCCTGCCACGGATCGCACTACGACGGTGTCGGTCGTATTCGCAAGGGTCCGGCCCCCGAGAACCTGCACATTCCCGTCGCCTCATTCGTCGACGACACGACGATACAACTGGGATAAGGAAACAACACGATGTCCGGTATTCCGCACGATCATTACGAGCCGACCACGAGCGGGCAGAGGTGGCTGCACAAGCGTCTGCCAATCGCGGGGCTCATGTATGACACGATCATGATCCCGACCCCCAAGAACCTCAACTTCATGTGGATCTGGGGTATTGTTCTTACGTTCTGCCTCGCGTTGCAGATGATCACCGGCATCGTTCTGGTGATGCACTACACGCCGCATGCCGACATGGCATTCGCGTCCATCGAGCACATCATGCGCAATGTGAATGGCGGGCACTTCATCCGCTACCTTCACATGAACGGCGCGTCGCTGTTCTTTGTCGCGGTGTACCTGCACATCTTCCGCGGCCTCTATTACGGGTCCTACAAGGCCCCGCGCGAGATCACGTGGATCATCGGCATGCTGATCTACCTGCTGATGATGGCCACCGCCTTTACCGGCTATGTGCTGCCCTGGGGGCAGATGTCGTTCTGGGGCGCCACGGTGATAACCGGGTTGTTCGGTGCGATCCCCTTCGTGGGCGAGACCATCCAGACCTGGCTGCTTGGCGGCCCCGCCGTCGACAACGCGACGCTGACGCGGTTCTTCTCGCTGCACTACCTGATGCCCTTCATCATCGCGGGGTTGGTGGCGCTGCACATCTGGGCGTTCCACACCACGGGCAACAACAACCCCACGGGCGTCGAAGTGCGTCGCACCTCCAAGGCGGATGCCGAAAAGGACACGCTTCCGTTCTGGCCCTACTTCGTGATCAAGGACCTCTTCGCGCTCGCCGTGATCATGGTCATCTTTTTCGCGATCGTCGGCTTCATGCCCAATTATCTGGGTCACCCCGATAACTACATCGAGGCGAATCCGCTTGTGACGCCGTCGCATATCGTGCCCGAATGGTACTTCTTGCCGTTCTACGCGATCCTGCGCGCCTTTGACGACAGTGTCTGGGTCGTGATGTTCGCAGGCTGGATCACCGGCGGGATCATCGACGCCAAGTTCTTCGGCGTGCTCGCCATGTTCGGGTCGATCGCGGTGATGGCACTGGCCCCGTGGCTCGACACGTCGTCGGTCCGCTCTGGCCGGTACCGCCCGATGTTCAAGTGGTGGTTCGCGCTTCTCGTGGTCGACTTCATGCTGCTGATGTGGGTGGGCGCAATGCCGGCCGAGGGGATCTATCCGACCATCGCGCTGATCGGCTCGGCCTACTGGTTCGCGTACTTCCTGGTGATTCTGCCGCTGCTTGGCGTGATCGAAAAACCGGAGATGGCACCCGCCACGATCGAGGAAGATTTCGCCGCGAATCACGCCCCGTCTCAGGCACCGGCCGAATAAGAAAGGACGAAGATCGATGTTCAAGAAAACAGGCATTGCCGCCCTGACGGCGCTGTCCCTTGCGGGGGGCGGCGCATGGGCTGCCAGCGCCGAAACCGTGATCGTGGACCGGGACTTTTCTTTCGAAGGTCCCTTCGGCGCCTTCGACCAGACCCAGCTTCAGCGTGGGTTGAAGGTCTACACGCAGGTTTGTTCGGCGTGTCACGGCCTGCAATATGTGCCGCTGCGAACCCTGTCGGACGACGGCGGGCCGAACCTGCCTGAAGATCAGATGCGGGCCTATGCGGCGCAATACGAGGTCTACGACGAGGAAGCCGACGAGTACCGCGAGGCGACGCCGACGGACGACTTCCCGATGTCGGCACTGGAAAACGCGCCCGACCTGTCACTGATGGCGAAGAAGCGCGCGGGCTTCCACGGGCCCTACGGAACCGGGATTTCGCAGCTCGTCAACGGTATGGGCGGGCCTGAATACATCTACTCGCTGCTGGTCGGCTACGAGGATCCGCCGGCCTGCGCGCCGGACGACATGGAGGGCAGCTACAACGTGGCCTTCGGTGCCGGCGGGGTCCCGTCCGAGTGCAAGGACGATAAAGGCAACAGCACCATTCCCGGAAGCTGGATCAACATGGGGCAGCCGCTCTGGGGCGATGATGTCGAGTTTGACGACGGCACCCAGGCCACGATTGAGCAACAGGCCGAGGATGTGGCCGCTTTCCTGATGTGGACCGCGGAACCCAAGATGATGGCACGCAAGAATGCCGGTCTGACCGGGGTCATCTTCCTGACCGTTCTTTCCGTGTTGCTCTACCTGACCAACAAGCGCATCTGGGCGCCGGTCAAGGGCAAGAAAAACCACTAAGGCACGCTGGTCACCGCGCCGCAATCATGCCCCCGCAGCCTTGGCTTGCGGGGGTTTTTTGTGGGTTCATTGACCCGGCCTAGCGTATGCCTATCTCTGCCAGGTGTCAGACAAGGAGATCCGTGATGCATATCAATGCCGATTTCTCGAAACGGGTCGTCATCCGCCCCGAGGATTACGACTGGGTCCAGTCCCCGGCGGGCGGTGTGGATCGCATGATGCTTGACCGTGTGGGGGACGAGGTGGCGCGGGCCACCACAATCGTGCGCTTCGCGCCGGATTCATGGTTCGATGCGCACACCCATGGCGGCGGCGAGGAATATCTCGTGCTGGACGGCGTCTTTTCCGACGAATCGGGCGACTACCCGGCCGGCACCTATGTCCGCAATCCGATCGGAACGCGCCACAAGCCCCACACGAGAAACGGCTGCACGATCCTCGTCAAGCTGCACCAGTTCGACCCGTCGGATACGGACCAGTTCCATATCGACACCAACCGTGCCACGTTTCGGCCCGGCCAGGTTGCGGGGCTAGAGGTGCTACCGCTGCACAGCGCCGTGAACGAGAACGTGGCGCTGGTCAGATGGGCGCCCGGCACCCGGTTGGGCACGCACAGACATAATGGCGGCGAAGAGATCTTCGTGATCAGCGGCACCTTTCAGGATGAGAATGGCGACTACCCCGCGGGCACGTGGATCCGGAACCCGCATCTGTCGGAACACGCGCCGTTTTCGGATGACGGTTGCCTGATTTACGTGAAAACGGGGCATCTGGCGGATCAGGCAGCTTAACGCGGCTGGGGATTGCTTGCCGTATTGTAGGGTGTCCAGTCCGCCACCTCGGGATAATATCTCCGGCGCCAGCGCCGCACGCGCGAATTCATCACCCGTCGCCAGAGCGGCGGCACCATCGCCGCCATGGTCATGAGCGGATAGCCATAAGGCAATTGCGGAGCCTCGGCCTCGGTATAGGTCTGCAATAGTGGAAATCGCCGATCGGGCTTGTAATGATGGTCCGAATGCCGTTGCAGGTTGATCAGCAGCCAATTGGAGGCCCTGTGCGCCGCGTTCCAGCTATGGCGCGGTTTCACATGCTCGTACTTGCCGCCGCCCAGATGCGCGCGTGTCAGCCCGTAATGCTCTATGTAATTCACAAGCTCCAGCTGCCAGATCGCGACAATGGCCTGCCACAGGAACAGCCCCAGACCGATCCAGCCGCCGGCCAGCACGGCCAGACCCAGCATGATCGCCTGTAATGCCCAATAGCGGAAGAACGGATTGGCGGAATCGTGCCATGGGCGCCCCTTGCGTGCCAGCATGGCCGTCTCGGCGCGGAAGGCCGACACAAGCGACTGTTTCAGCACGCGCGGGAAAAAACGGTGAAACCCCTCGTTGTACCGCGCCGTCACGGGGTCGCCCGGCGTGCCGACATGGCGATGATGCACCTGCAGGTGCTCGGACCGGAAATGCGAATAGAGCACCATGGCCAGCAGGACGTCGCCGAGGAACCGCTCGACCCGGTTGCGCCGGTGCATCAGCTCATGGCTGTAATTGATCCCGACCGTGCCGGTGATCGCGCCGACGCCGAAGAACAGCACGATGGTTTCCAGGGCTGACAGATGCGCATCTCCGGGGCCGGTCACGTACCAGATCATCCAGTAGAGAAGCCCGAACTGCACCGGCACCCAGATCACCGTGATCGCCTTGTACCAGCTCAGCTGATGCTCGGGCGTTTCGGGGTCGGCATTCTCGGTGTAAAGCCCCAGAAGCGCGTCGAGGATCGAAAACAGGTACCATGTCACGACAGGCAGCAGGAGTACCGACCAACCGCCGATCACCGCGCCCGCAACCGCGACAGGCACAAGCAGCAAGGACAGCCAGAAGGGCAAGGCACGGTGCAATCGGGCGACCCGGCTTGAGGGGATCATGGTCGGTCCTTTGACAGTGGTTTCAGTCATTTTCGAACGCACCCTGCGCGAGGTCAAACACCTTTCGCATCAGGGTCGGCAGATGTGCGGGGCGAAAGCTGCCGGGATCGCGAAATGCCCCGGTGTCCGATGACGCGTCAAGGGGAACGTCCGCCACCAGCACGCGCAGCCGCAGGTGGAAATGCGTGAAGGTGTGCCGCGCCTCGGCGTCGATCATGTCCCAGTCGGCCGCAAGGGGCGGGGCGGGCGCGGGGTCGTCGTCCCACGCGCTGCCCGGCCATCCCAGCATGCCGCCCAACAGACCCTTTGCGGGCCGTTCCTCCAGCAGGTAGGCGCCATCGGACCGGCGCGCGACATAGGCATACCCAAAGCGCACGGGCTTGGCCTTCTTCGGGGTCTTGCGGGGCAGATCGGGGGCCGTACCGGCCGCCCGCGCGGCGCAGATGTCCATCCACGGGCAGATCCCGCAGGCGGGCGATCTTGGCGTGCAGATTGTCGCGCCCAGATCCATCACCGCCTGCGCGTAGTCGCCGGGCCGGTCCTCGGGGGTCAGATGCGCGGCTGCGCGCGTCAGTTCCGGCTTGGCCGCGGGCAAGGGGGTGTGGATGTCGAACAGCCGGGCCATCACGCGCTCGACATTGCCATCCACCACCACCTCGGGGCGGTCGAACGCGATGGCGGCGATCGCGGCGGCGGTATAGGGGCCGATGCCGGGCAGGTCCATCAGCGCCCCGCGGGTCTGCGGGAAGACACCGCCATGGTCGTCGGTCACCACCCGCGCGCATTTCAGCAGGTTGCGCGCCCGCGCATAGTATCCAAGACCCGCCCATTCGCCCATCACCTCTGCATCGGGTGCGGCGGCGAGATCGGCAACCGTCGGCCAGAGCGTCGTGAACCGCTCGAAATAGCTGCGCACGGCCGCGACGGTCGTCTGCTGCAGCATCACCTCGCTTAGCCAGACGCGGTAGGGGTCGGGGCGCAGGCCGGCCGCGCGGGCGTCCGGGCCCACACGCCAGGGCAGGCTGCGCGCATGGGTGTCGTACCATCCCAGAAGGTCCTCCGCATCGGCACGATAACGCATAGTTTATGATCCACGCTCAATCTGGTCTGGCATCCGCCGTCACATGCCATAAGTTAGGCGGCAATGGGAGGGTGCCAAGCATGGCCGGTCGACACTCGACGACATACGGGTTCAAGCGCACGTCGGCATTGGTGCAATCCAGCGTGCGTCGTGCCTCGGAAAGCCGGGGCTTTGCACAGTCGCGCCTGCTAACCCATTGGCCCGAGATCGCCGGCGCGGACATCGCCGCGATCGCGCGTCCGGTCGAAGTGTCCTACGCACGCAAAGGCATGGGCGCGACGCTGACATTGCTGACCACCGGCGCACAGGCGCCTATGCTGGAAATGCAGAAGGAAAAGCTGCGCGAAAAGGTGAATGCGGTCTACGGCTACAACGCCATCGCGCGCATCCGGATCACGCAAACGGCCTCGACCGGCTTTGCCGAAGGTCAGGTGAATTTCGATCACCGACCCGCAACGCCGTCGAAAACGCCGATCACACCCGCCCCCGAGACAACCCGTGCCGCTGCTGAAATGGCTGCTCCCGTGGCCGATGACGGATTGCGGTCCGCGCTGGAATCGCTGGCGTGCAACGTATTGACCAGATCACGACGCTGATGGTCCAGAACTGAAAAGGTGAGATGATGAAACGATTGATCGCAACCGGGGTGCTTGCCCTTGCCATGCTGACAGGCCCCGTGACGGCACAGCAGACCGACTCGCCGGACACATCCCAGGTTACCGAGATGACGATGGGCCCCGAGGATGCGCCGGTGACCCTGATCGAATACGCCTCGTTCACCTGTCCGCATTGCGCGACCTTTCACGCGGGCCCCTTCAAGCAGCTCAAGTCGGATTACATCGACAGCGGCAAGGTGCGGTTCATCTACCGTGACGTCTATTTCGACAGGTTCGGCCTCTGGGCGTCGATGGTCGCGCGCTGCGGCGGCGAGGAAAAGTTCTTTGGGATCGCCGACATGATTTATGCGCAACAGCGTGACTGGACACAGGGCGAGCCGACGGAGATTGCTGAAAACCTGCGCCGAATCGGCAAGGTGGCGGGGCTGGAACCCGACGCGCTGGAGGCCTGTCTGAGCGATGACGAAAAGGCCAAGGCGCTTGTTGCATGGTATCAGCAAAACGCCGAGGCCGACGAGGTCAACTCGACACCCACATTGATCGTGAACGACCAGAAATATGCCAACATGGCCTATGACGATCTCAAGGCGATCATCGACGAGGAACTGGACGAGTGAATTGTGTCGGGGGCGGTCTTCCCCGGCCCCCGCCCGTTACAGCCCGATCTGGTCGAGCGCCGCGTCGAGTGCCCCCCACTCCCTTATCCGCAGCCGGACCGGCAAGGTCACGACCTGCCGCCGGAACGCGTAGGGCAGACGCACCGCGTCCTTTTCGGTCGTGACCAGTTGCGCGCCAAGCAGTGTCGCCTCGCGGTCCAGACGGGTCATCAGCGACTCGGTCAGCGGCTGGTGATCGTCGAGGGCCTCGGCCCGTACCAGGTCGGCCCCGAGCGCCTTGAGCGTGGCGAAAAACTTTTCCGGATGACCGATCCCGGCAAATGCCAGAACGCGCGCGCCGTGCCAGTCCATCCCGGTCTGTAACGGCTCCATGCGGCCCTCAAGCCTGGGGATGGGTATTGTGTCGCCCCAGGTCGCCCGAAAGGCGTCTTGCGCGACGGTTGGCCCGATCGACACCAGCAGGTCAGCGCGTGCCATACCCTGCGCCACGGGTTCGCGCAACGGGCCGGCCGGGATGCAGCGGCCATTGCCGAAGCCCTTGACGGCGTCCACCACGATCAGGGACAGATCCTTGACAAGTCCCGGGTTCTGGAACCCGTCATCCATCACGATGCAATCGATCCTCTGGCCCGCATCCGTCGCGGTCCCGAGCATGACGCGCGCGCCTTTTTCGCGGTCGCGCGCCACCCATGTCGGCGCAAAGGCTGCGGCCAAAAGCGGCTCGTCCCCGACGTCGCCCGCCGTGTGCTGTCGCGGATCAACCGCAACAGGCCCGTCAAGCTGCCCACCATGCCCGCGCGACAGGATCGCGGGCGTGACCCCGCGCGTCTGCAGATGCTCGACAAGGGCCTGCACCGTGGGCGTCTTGCCGGTCCCCCCGGCGTTGAGGTTGCCCACGCAGATCACCGGGACCGGTGCGCGCCATCCGGTCCCGCGCGCCATGCGCCGCGCGGTGGCCTGTCCATAGACCCAGCCAAGCGGCGAGAGAAGCCGCGCCCGAAGACCGGGTGTCTCGGGTGGTGTGAACCAGAAGCCGGGGGGTCTCATCGTGCCGCCGCCTGTTGATCGAGCCGGTCGAGAAGCATGTCCACGATGCGATCCGTGACCGCCGCGCCCTTCGACGCCACATCCCACGCCGCCTGCGCCATGAGGGCGGATTGATCGGGCGGCATCAGGGATTGCACCGCCCCCGCCAGCGTTCCGGCATCTCGCACGAGGCGCGCCGCGCCCGCCTCGGTGTAGCGGGCGTAGCGGTCCAGATAGCGCGCGACGTTCGGTCCGTGGATGATGGCGGACCCGTGTGCAGCAGGCTCGTTCGGATTGCGGCCGTGATGGCCGGAGACCAGCGATGACCCCATGAAGGTGACCGGGGCCAGCCGGTACCACAGCCCCATCTCGCCACGGGTATCGGCCAGAACCACCTGTGTCGCCTCGCCGGGCAGCTCGCCCTTGGACCACGTGACGTAGCGCCAGCGTGCCCCGGTCAGATGCGCCTCGAAGGCATGGCTGTCGGCCGGATCATCCGGCACCAGCATCAGAAGAGACCTGTGCGCCACACGGCTCATCTGCTCGTGCGCCGCGAGGACCGTGTCCAATTCCCCGGTCTGCACCATCGCGGCCAGCCAGACCGGCCGCCCGCGCAGGACCCGCGCCATTTCCTCGCGGTCGGACGTGTCGTATGGCAGTGTCAGGGCCCCTTCCTGCAGCGGCCCCGCGACATGCACGATCCGGTCCGGCGCACCGAGGCGGCGCAGGTGCCGTGCGGCCGCGTCGCTTCGGGCGTGGATCTCGACAAAGCGGCCCAGCACGGCGCCGGGCAGCGCGGGAAACCACCGCCAGACCGGACGATCAAAGGATGTCTCATCCGCGTCGACCAGGTATAGCGGGATATTCCGGGTCGCCGCGGTGACGAGCAGCGCCGGTTTCAGGTCTCCACCCGTCCACAGGCAGATATCCGGGCGCCAGTGGTCCAGAAAGACCGCTGCCGCCGCCCCGGTGTCGTCTGGCAAGTCCTGCAAGATGACCGGCCCGCCGGGCGTCATGCGCTGCGGCGCGCGCGGGGGGGCTGTCAGGATCATGTGCAGATCCGGTCGTTGCTGTGTCAGTCGTTTGCTCAGCTCGATCAGCGTATCGGTCCGCCGGGCATCCGCGTCATGCGCCCAGATCACCGGGCCGTCGGGACGGGGCGTCTCGGGCGGTGCAGGGGGCGACCCGGCCCGTCGCGCATACGCCATATAGGCCGCAAGGCTGAGCGAGCGGGCCAAGGTGTATCAGGCCCGCTGTCGCGTGGGCGATGACGGCATGTTGTGGGTCATGGAACATTCTCGAACATTGGTCGGCGCACCCTATCCCTCTGGTGCCGCGCGTCAAGATGGCGGCGCTGTCGGCTTGACGCGGCGCACAAGAGCGGGCACCGACGATCCAGCCCCGAAAGGTCGCCCCATGCCAAAGCCGTTCCTGATCCTGCAACTGCGTCCCGAAGACGAGGCCGCCGATGACGAGTTCGCCGCGATCTTGCGCAAGGGCGGGCTGACCGAGGCGCAGACCCGCCGCATCCGACTGGATCAGCAGGGCCTGCCGGAGGGTCTGGACCTTGCCGATGTCGCGGGCGTGATCGTCGGGGGCGGTCCCGGCTGCGTCAGCGACGCGGCCCCTGCCAAGACCCCGCAAGAGGCGCGGATCGAGGCAGAGGTGCTGTCGCTTATGCCGCGGATCACCGGCGAGGACGTGCCGTTTCTTGGCTGTTGCTACGGGATCGGGATCCTCGGCAAGCATCTGGGCGGCGATGTCGACAAGCGCGCCCATGCCGAGCCTGTCGGCACCGCCGATTGCACCCTGACCAAGGCCGGTTCGGATGATCCCCTTTTGCGCGACGTGCCGCGCGACTTTGCCGCCTTCGTGGGCCACAAGGAGGCGTTGCAGGCGCTGCCGGCGGGCTGTGTGCACCTCGTCGCCTCGCCCACCTGCCCTTATCAGATGGTGCGCTTCGGGCGGAACGTCTACGCCACGCAGTTCCACCCCGAGGCCGACGCGGCGGGGTTCGAGACGCGGATCCGCATCTACCGTCATCGCGGCTATTTCCCGCCCGAGACCGCCGACGACCTGATCGCCATGTGCCGGGCCGCCGATGTGCACGCGCCGGAAAAGATCCTGCGCAACTTCGTGCGGCGCTACGGGGCCTGACCCGATCGCTGGAAGATCGCCATCTGGCTGGCCCCGCCAAGTGCGGGATGTGTTCCCGCCACGTCGCGTCGCGTCACGCTGTAGCCGCCCCGCGCCGCCACGCCGTCGGCCCACCGGCCGAAGCGGTCGCGCGACCACTCGAAATGGTGATCGGGGTGGCGAAAGCGGTGCGGCGGCACACCGAGCACCGGGTTATAGTCGGCATTCGGCGTGGTCACGATGATATGCTGCGGCCGCATGTCGGCGAATAGCGCGCGCTCCAGCCGGTTGAGATCGCCGGGCGGCAGATGCTCTATCGTCTCGACGAGGCAGGCACAGTCGTAGCCGCGCAGGCTGGGATGCGTGCGCGTCATCGAGGCATGGGCGATCTGCACCCGCGCGCGGGCGTCGGCGGGCAGATCCGCCAACCTTGCCCGCAAAAGGCGCAAGGAGGCCAGATCGCTATCTATCCCGGTGATCCGCGTGATCCGGGGCAGCATCGCAAGCCGCAGGATCAGGTCGCCGGTGCCGCAGCCGAGGTCGAGGACCGTCTGTGCGCCGGTCTCGTTGACCGCGCGGATCACGGCCGCCAAGCGTTCCTCGTGCAGCGCGGTGGTCATGGGCCGGGCACCTGCATCAGGGCCACGTCCTTGCGCGGAATGCGGCAGGACCAGCCGCGCGTGGCAGCCACGTGTTCCAGCGTTACGGCGCGATAGAACACCACATGCGTGGGGTCCTTGCGGTAGTGCCAGCCCGCAAACCGCGCGTCATCGGTCTGAAAGCAGGTCGTCACCCCCAGCCATCCGCCGGGGCGCAACAGCGCGCCAAGCCGGTCGAATTCCGCGGCGGGGCGGTGGAAATGCTCGATAACCTCGGTGCAGGTGACGAAGTCGTAGCGCTTGTGCAACGCATCCGTGTCCGGCTGGTAGAACGGATCGTAAACCGCCATATCGTGCCCGGCCTCGCGCAGCATCGCCGCCAGTGCCGGTCCGGGACCGCAGCCGTAATCCAGACCCTGCGCCCCCGGTGCAAGATGCGGGCGCAGCGCATCGGCGAGCCTGGACAGGAAGCGCCGGTAGCCGGGGTCGTCCACATTGTTTTCGTGCTGGTCATATTCGGCCTTTTCGTCGGCGGCCTGTGGATGATGCGCGGGGTTCATCCCGCGCGCCTGACACGCTCCGCAGCGCCAATACCCAAGACCGTCGAACACACCGAAGGTGGCAGGCGCGGGATCCCGGCAGACCGGGCAGATGGCGGGCGCGACAGACGGCATGCGCGGCTTTCCTTGTGGCACGTTTGCCTTAGCCGGAGATCGGCCCCGACATCAAGCCGCCAAGGCATGGACAGGGCGGCATGGATTGCCTAAGCCGGTCGGGCGGCAAACAGGACGGAACGGAGCACGATGGCCAAGCGCAAACCCTTCGAGATCGGCGGCACCACGGTGGCCCCCGGCACGCGCGCGCGGGTCGATATCCCGGTCAGCACCTTGTCCAATCACACGCCGGTGCACCTGTCGGTCGAGGTGGTGCATGGCAAGCGGCCGGGGCCGGTCCTGTTCGTTTCGGCGGCCATCCACGGCGACGAGGTGATCGGGGTCGAGATCGTGCGCAGGCTGTTGCGGTCGGGCGCGCTGAAGACCATGGCGGGGACGCTGCTGGCGGTGCCGATCGTAAACACCTTCGGGTTTCTCAACCATTCGCGCTACCTGCCGGACAGGCGCGATCTCAACCGCGTGTTTCCGGGCCTGAGCGCGGGGTCCATGGCCTCGCAACTCGCGCATATCTTCATGCAGGAGGTGGTGATGCGCGCCGATGTCGGGGTGGATCTGCATTCGGCCGCGATCAATCGCACCAACCTGCCGCAGATCCGGCTGACACCCGACAATGACCGGCTGGAGGAGTTGGGGCTGGCCTTCGGGGCGCCGGTGATGATGGAGTCGAAGCTGCGCGAAGGATCGCTGCGCATGGCGGCCGAAGCGGCCGGTGTCGATGTGCTGCTCTACGAGGCGGGCGAGGGCCTGCGATTCGACGAGTTCGCGGCGCGGGCCGGGGTATCGGGTCTGCTGCGTGTCATGCGGCATCTTGGAATGATCGGGGCCAAGGGCGTGCCGCGCAACAGGGTCAAGCCGGTGCGGGCGCGCAGCTCCACCTGGTACCGGGCGCCGCGCGGCGGGCTTTTTCGTGGCTATATCGCGGTCGGTGACCCGGTGCAGCCGGGTACGGTCCTGGGCGCGGTTGCCAACGCGTTCGGGGATGTCGAAAGCGATGTCGTCGCCGAGCAGAGCGGTATCGTCATCGGGCGCACGAACATGCCGGTCGTCTACGAGGGCGACGCCCTGTTTCATGTGGCAGAGACATCCCGCGCCGAAGCCGCCGCCGAAGGCATCAGCGCGCATCTGGACGCGGCCCCGCTGGACGACGAGGACGAGATCATCTGACAGCACGGACCGCCGTCACGACGGCCCGTTATCCACCTGCATGGTGGCGGCCAGTCGTGCCGCGGCCGACAGGGTCTATCAGAAAGGCGCGCCTGCGGCGCACAGGATATCTCGGCGCACGCCTTGCGGCGTTCGCCTCGGGGCTGGTGGTCAGGTGACCGATGTCGCGTTGCGTGGGCGCAGAAAGATCGACAGCGTCAGCAGACTGAAGATGAATTCGTAGGGTTCCCATTTGAAACGCATGTCGACGGACAGCATCACAAGGCTGGCGGCCACGGTGAGAAGGACATGGCGCGTATCGGCAACGGGCACGACCAGCCAGTCCGCGATCCGCCCGATCGGCGCGACATGGCGGTAGACCAGCGGCAGAACGATGAGATACAGCATGATGACGACCGTCAGGCCGCTGCCGAACACCGTCTTGACCAGTTTCACGTCCCCGAGCACGAGGTTGTGCAGGTTGGTTTCCTGCTGGGTGTTATGCTCTCGGAAGAATTCGCCTGCTTCCCAGTTGAAAAGGCGAAAGCCCCACGAGATCTCCTCGCCCGCGGCAAAGAAGAACGCGAGGGCGTAGATCGCCGTG
The DNA here is from genome assembly GCF_050896375.1 of Roseovarius tibetensis. Lineage (NCBI taxonomy): Bacteria > Pseudomonadati > Pseudomonadota > Alphaproteobacteria > Rhodobacterales > Roseobacteraceae > Roseovarius > Roseovarius tibetensis. The sequence continues at coordinate 161,040 of NZ_JBPBBB010000002.1, read as the reverse complement.
ATCACGCCGGCGCGGGCCCCTCGCCTGGACCAGAGCGAGACGGCGTTGTGCGCGAGAACCAGCGACGAGAGCAACAGGCACATCGCCGTGGCCCATTCCACCGGACCGTCCTCGATCGCGAAACCTGCGCTGAATGCGTCGTGCAGCCCGGTGACGTAATAGAGTATCGTGAAGAGCAGGGTGGCGTAGGCCGCGCCGAATAGCAGGCTGTCGGCATGGCTTAGGCCGGAGGGTTCATTGACGCGCAGCATGATCGGGACCTTGTTCCTCCGAAAGCGTGATGTGATGCGATACAGCACGCATCATCGCGTATCAAGTCCGCGTCTGGACAGGTGCGGCACGGGAAGAAAGCCGGATGGATGACGATCGCCGTCGGCAAAAGGGCGCATGGACATGTGCAGACCGACGCGAGGGTCAGACAAACAAACGCGACGGCGTCACACTTTCAGCCTTCCGGTCCGACCTTGATAAAAAACGCGACATTGAGGCTTGTCGCAACGGCGTTCCTCGGCCACTCTACCCCGCACGGTCAGGGGGATCGGCGCCATCCGAACGTGTGCCTGCCGGACGAGGCCGGTCAATGACGCCCTGACTGCCCCGAGATCCGTTGGAGTCGTGTGCGTTGTTCGAAGTCATTACCATCAGTTTCGCATTTCTTTTCGGTATTGCCGTGCGCCCGTTCGGGCTGCCGCCGCTTGTCGGTTTTCTGGCCGCGGGTTTCGCAATCAACATATTCGGCCCCCTGCTGGGTCTTCCGGTCTATAGTGGCGAGGCGCTTGATCATATCGCGCATCTCGGTGTTCTGCTGCTGCTGTTTACCGTCGGGCTGAAGCTCAAGCTCAACCAGATCGCGCAGCCGCAGGTGATTGGCGGGGCGCTGTTGCATTTCGCCATCTCGGTGCTGGTGTTCATGCCCGGTTTGAAACTTCTCATGGGGCTTGACTGGAACACGGCGCTGCTGGTCGCGATCGCGCTGTCGTTCTCGTCGACCGTGCTGGCCGCGAAATTGCTGGAAGCCAAGCGCGAGCTTGGCGCCTTTCACGGTCGTACCGCCATCGGCATCCTGATCGTGCAGGACATCATCGCGCTTGTGGTTCTTGCGATCTGGTCGGGCCAGACGCCGAATATCTGGGCGCTGCTGGTCTTTGCCGTGCCGCTTCTGCGGCCGCTTCTGCACCGGCTGCTGGACCTGGCGGGCCATGACGAGTTGCTGGTGCTGATGGGCATGCTTTTGTCGCTGGTCATCGGCGGCATGGGCTTCGAGGCGATGGGGCTGTCGTCGGAGATCGGCGCACTGGTGATGGGGGTTCTGCTGTCGACCCACGTCCGGGCCAAGGAACTGGGGGCGTCGCTCTGGTCGCTCAAGGAGATCTTTCTTGTGGGCTTTTTCCTGCAGATCGGCTTGACCGGTCTGCCGGATTGGGGCGCGCTGGTCTTTGCCGTGGCCGTCGGGATCGCGCTGGCGCTCAAGGGGGCGCTGTTCTTCGCGCTTCTGGTGACGTTCAAGCTGCGCGCCCGCAGCGCGTTTCTGTCCGCGCTCAGCCTGACGGCCTACTCGGAATTCGGGCTGATCGTGGCGGCAGGCGTGCTGCCGGACTTTCTTGTACCGCTGGCAATCGCCGTGTCGATCTCGTTCGTGATTTCGGCCCCGCTCAACCGCTTTGCGCATCCCCTTTACGAGCGGTTCGAGGCCGGGTTGCGCCGGTACGAGCGCGACACGATCCATCCCGATGAACAACCCAAGGACATGGGCGATGCCGACGTCCTGATCTTCGGGATGGGGCGAACCGGCAGCGCGGCCTACACGCATGTCACGGAGCAGGGGCTGAAACCCATTGGCCTTGACGCGGACAAGTACAAGGCCGAGGCCCACACCAAGGCCGGGCGCAATGTCGTGTTCGCCGATGCAGAGGACAGCAATTTCTGGCGCAGTTGCAATTTCGACGGCATCAAGGCGGCGATCCTTGCGATGGATGATCTCGAAGCCAAGCTGATCGCCGCACGTTCGTTGCGGCAGCGTGGCTTTTCCGGGCCGATCGTTGCGCATGCCCTGCATGAATCGCACGAGGCGCAGATTCGAGAGGCCGGGGCCGATCACACCTATCTTACCATGAGCCAGGCCGGCATCACGCTTGCGCAGCAGACCGAACAGGCCATGCAACAGGGCTGAGCGGGCGCTGGACAATCCTTTGAATTCCGGGTTCTCTGTCACGAGACCTGAAAGGAGCCGCATGACCACCGCCCTCATTACCCATGATGCCTGCCTCGCGCACGAAACGCCACCGGGCCACCCCGAACAGATAGCCCGGCTGGAGCGTGTTCTGGCCGCGCTCGACGGCAAGGATCTGATGCGCATGGAGGCCCCGCTGGCGGCCGAGGACGATTTGCTGCGGGTGCATCCAAAGACCCATATCGACGCCATCCGTGACGCCGCACCCGAGTCCGGCTTCGTGTCGCTCGACGCGGATACATGGATGTCTCCCGGTACGCTTGCGGCCGCACACCGGGCCGTTGGCGGTGCGTTGCGGGCCGTCGATCTGGTCCTGAGCGGCGAGGTACGCAACGCGCATGTCGCCATGCGCCCGCCGGGGCATCATGCCGAACGGGAGACCACGATGGGGTTCTGCCTTTTCGGGACCGTGGCCGCGGCGGCGAAATATGCGCTGGACCATCATGGTCTGGACCGTGTCGCGGTCGTCGATTTCGACGTGCATCACGGCAATGGCACGCAGGACCTGCTCGAGGACGAGCCGCGGGCGCTTTTTGCATCAACGCATCAATCCCCGCTCTGGCCCGGCACCGGCGGGGCGCACGAAACCGGACCGCATGGCACGATCCTGAACGTGCCGCTGGCCCCGCGTTCGGGCAGTGCGGAGTTCCGTCGTGCCTATGAAGAGACGATCCTTCCGCGTGTCCGCGCGTTCCGGCCAGAGCTGATCCTCGTCTCCGCAGGGTTCGACGCGCACAGCAACGACCCGCTGGCAGACCTGATGCTTGAGACCGACGATTTCGTCTGGGTCACGGAGCGGCTGTGCGATCTGGCCGACGAGCTGTGCGAGGGGCGGCTGGTGAGCAGCCTCGAAGGGGGCTACGATCTTGACGCGCTCGCCGACAGCACGGCGGCGCATGTCGATGTGCTGATCGCGCGCGGCGTGGCCTGACCGCATCAAGGAAGTTCCCGCATGCGCGCCGGTCTCGCCCTGCTCTGCCTTGCCTATGTCCTGAGCCAGTTTTTCCGCGCCTTTCTGGCCGTTCTAAGCGGTCCGCTGGCGGATGATATCAGGATGACGCCGGATGATCTCGCATTTGCGTCGGGTCTGTGGTTCATCGCGTTCGCGGTGATGCAACTGCCGGTGGGATGGGCGCTGGACCGGTTCGGGCCACGTCGCACCGCCGCCATGCTGCTGCTGGTCGGCGGGGGTGGCGGGGCGGCGCTGTTTGCGTTGGCCACCACGCCGCTGCACGTCAAAGCCGCGATGGCGCTGATCGGGGTGGGCTGTGCGCCGGTTCTGATGGCGTCCTATTACATCTTCGCGCTTCAGTTCCCGCCGGCGCGGTTCGCGACGCTTGCCGCGTTGATGCTGGGCGTCGGGTCGGTGGGCAATCTCGTGGCAGCGTGGCCGATGGCCTTCGCGGCCGAGACGATGGGCTGGCGCGCGGCGCTTTGGGGGCTGTCAAGCCTGTCGGCCATCGTCGCGGCGGGGATTTATCTTCTGGTACGTGATCCCGGCCGGGTGATCGGCGAAGCGCCCGGATCGATCCTCGACCTGCTGAAGATGCCGGCGCTTTGGGCGATCCTGCCGCTGATGTTCGTGGCGTATGCGCCGGGTGCGGCGTTGCGCGGGCTTTGGGCGGGGCCGTACCTGCTGGATGTCTACGCATTGAACACGTCGCAGGTGGGACAGGCGACACTGGTCATGGGGCTGGCGATGATTGCCGGAACGTTGACCTATGGCCCGCTCGACCGGATCTTTCAGACCCGCAAATGGATCATCTTCACGGGCAGCCTGACCTGTGCGACGGCGACGCTGACCTTGATGATCTGGCCGGATAAAAGCCTTGTCCTCTCTGTCGTTCTGCTGGCGGTGATCGGTTTTTCGGGGGCGTCGTTCCCGGTGATCATCGCACATGGAAAGGCGTTCTTTCCCGCCCATCTGGCGGGGCGTGGTGTCACGCTGCTCAACCTCTTCGGGATCGGCGGGGTGGGCGTGGCGCAGTTCGTCTCTGGTCCGGTGCATGCGACGGCGGCACAGGCGGGGCCGCTGGCCGGCTACACCGCGATCTTCGCGCTGTTCGGCTTTGCCCTTCTGGCCGGACTGGTGATCTATCTGTTCAGTCACGACAGCATGGCCTGACCGGTGGCCCCTTTCGCATCGCCCGCAATCGCTGTATGACCCGCGTCGCAAACCCCGATCAGGAGGCATGATACACATGGGTTACAAAATCGCCGTCGTCGGTGCGACCGGCAACGTGGGCCGCGAAATGCTGAACATCCTCGCCGAGCGCGAGTTCCCTGTGGACGAGATCGCGGCGCTGGCCTCGCGCCGCAGCCTTGGCACCGAGATCAGCTTTGGCGACCGCACCCTCAAGACCCAGGACCTCGACACGTTCGATTTCACCGGCTGGGACATCGCGCTGTTCGCCATCGGATCGGACGCGACCAAGACCTACGCGCCCAAGGCCGCCAAGGCGGGCTGCGTGGTGATCGACAATTCGTCGCTGTATCGCTACGATCCCGACGTGCCGCTGATCGTCCCCGAAGTGAATGCCGACGCGGTCTTGGGCTATTCCAAGAAGAACATCATCGCCAATCCCAACTGCTCGACCGCGCAGATGGTCGTGGCGCTGAAGCCGCTGCATGACCGGGCCCGGATCAAGCGCGTAGTGGTCTCGACCTACCAGTCGGTTTCCGGCTCGGGCAAGGAGGGGATCGACGAGCTGTGGGACCAGACCAAGTCTGTCTACAACCCCACCGACGACTATCAGGCCAAGGTCTATCCCAAGCAGATCGCGTTCAACGTGATCCCGCATATCGATGGCTTCCTCGAGGACGGATCGACCAAGGAAGAATGGAAGATGGTTGCCGAAACCAAGAAGATCGTCGATGCGTCGATCAAGGTGACTGCGACCTGCGTGCGCGTTCCGGTCTTCGTCGGCCATGGCGAGGCGATCAATATCGAGTTCGAGGATCATCTCGACGAGGCCGAGGCGCGCGACATCCTGCGCGAGGCACCGGGGATCATGGTGATCGACAAGCGCGAGGATGGCGGCTACGTCACGCCGATCGAATGCGTCGGAGACTTCGCGACCTTCATCAGCCGCATCCGGCAGGATTCCACGATCGATAACGGCATCAACCTGTGGTGCGTCAGCGACAACCTGCGCAAGGGGGCCGCGCTGAACGCCGTGCAGATCGCCGAACTGCTGGGCCAGCGGGTGCTGAAGAAGGGCTGATCGGCAAGGGTCATGGTCGTGGGGCCGGGTGATGGCTGTTCGCGGACCAGCTGAACCTGGTACTCATGTGCGGAACCAAGGCGTGCTTGCACGCCGCCGCGCATCGCCGGGCCGCCCCCACGGCACGGCGATTTGGCTGCACCCTGCACGCCGCTCGGGTCTTTTTCGGATTTGGCTGCCATAAAGCGCTGCAGCCCTGACGCGGGATCGCCGCACCGCGGCCCGCCGATGCGCGGCTGGGACTATCCCGTCAATCGGTCGGTCGGTACGTCCGGCTCAGAGCGACCGGGCGACCTGTCGCAACTCGAATTTCTGGATCTTGCCCGTCGAGGTCTTGGGCAGGTCCTGAAACACCACCGCCTTGGGTGTCTTGAATCCTGCGAGTTTCTCGCGCGCGAACGCGATCAGGGCCTCCTCGGTTTCCGTGGCGCCGTCCTTCAATTCGACAAAGGCGCAAGGCACCTCGCCCCATTTCGGGTCGGGCTTGGCGACCACCGCACATAGCAGCACCGAGGGGTGGCGCATCATCACGCCCTCGATCTCGACCGAACTGATATTCTCGCCGCCCGAGATGATGATGTCCTTGGCCCGGTCGGCGATCTGCAGATAGCCGTCGGGATGCTGGATCGCGATATCGCCCGAATGGAAATACCCGCCCGCAAAGGCCTCTTTCGTCGCCTTGGGATTCTTGAAGTACCCCTTCATCACCGCGTTGCCGCGGATCATGATCTCGCCTTGCGTCTTGCCGTCCATCGGGGTCTGTCGCATGGTCTCTGGATCCATCGCCGTGATATCCTCCATCATCGGCATGGCGATCCCGGTGCGTGCCTTGATGGCGTAGCGGTCGTCGTCCTTCAGATCGTTCCAGCGTTCCTGCCACAGGCACTCGGTGACATGGCCGTAGGTTTCGGTCAGCCCGTAGACCTGCGTCACCTGAAAGCCGAGGGGCTCGATCGCGGCCAGCGTCGCGGCGGGGGGCGGGGCGCCGGCGGTGAACACGTCCACCACGTGATCGAATTCGCGCCGTTCCTCGGGCTTGGCATTGACGATGGTGTTGAGCACGATGGGCGCCGCGCCGAAATGCGTGACCCCCTCGTCGGCGATGGCGTCGTAGATCGCCTTGGCGGTGATGTCGCGACAGCCCACCACCGTGGCCCCCAGCATCGGCATCAGCCAGACATGGTTCCAGTTGTTGCAGTGGAACAGCGGCACGATGGTCAGGTAGCGCGCATAACGCGGCAATTGCCAACTGACGACCGTGCCCATGGTCATCAGGTACGTGCCGCGATGATGGCAGACCACGCCCTTGGGCTTGCCGGTGGTGCCCGAGGTGTAGTTCAGCGCAAGGCTTTCCCATTCGTCCTGCGGCATGATCCACGCGAAATCCGCATCGCCGGTGGCCAGCAGTTCCTCGTATTCCATGTAATGCCCGTGCGCGTGCACCCCGGCCTCGTCATCGGCCACCTCGATGATCGTCGGCGGCGCCCGCTCCATCAACTCGGTCGCCTGCACCAGCGTCGGCAGGAATTGCGGATCGCACAGCACCACCTTCGCCTCGCCGTGATCGAGGATGTAGGCGATTGTGTCGGCCTCGAGCCGCGTGTTGATCGTGTTGAGAACCGCGCCCGCCGCCGGCACCCCGAAATGCGCCTCGGCATGGGCGGGCAGGTTGGGCAGCAGGGTCGAGACGACCTCGCCCGGTGCGACGCCGAGCTTGACAAGCGCCGAGGCCAGCCGCGTGACACGGTCGTGGTATTCGGCATAGGTCTTGCGGAACCCGTGATAGACCAGCGCCTCGCGATCCGGGTAGACATGCGCTGCACGTTTGAGAAACGACAGCGGCGTCAGCGGCACGAAATTCGCCTCGCACCGCTCCAGCCCGGTCTCGTCGGTCATCCAGCCCATGAAGCCCTCCCTGATTCTCTCACCGCCCGTTCATCAGAGCGTAGGGAATTCGGGATGGCTTTCAAAGCAATAGATCGGAGGGGGTCACAGCCCCAGCTTGGCCGAGACGATCTCGTTCACGGCCTTGGGGTTGGCCTTGCCCCCCGTGGCCTTCATCACCTGCCCGACGAACCAGCCCGCCAGCTTGGGGTTGGCTTGCGCCTTTTCCACCTGCGCGGGGTTGGCGGCAATGATCTCGTCCACCGCGGATTCGATCGCGCCGGTATCGGTGACCTGTTTCATGCCGCGCGCCTCGACGATCTGCTCGGGGTCGCCGCCTTCGGTATAGACGATCTCGAAGAGGTCCTTGGCGATCTTGCCAGAGATGGCGTCAGATTTGATCAGCCGCACGATGCCGGCCAGTTGCGCAGGACTGACGGGGCTGTCCTCGATCGTGTGGTCCTCTTTCTTGAGGCGGCCGAACAGCTCGTTGATGACCCAGTTCGCGGCGAGCTTGCCGTCGCCCGCCTCGGCCGCGACGGCCTCGAAATAGGCTGCATTGGCGAGATCGGCCGTGAGCACCGAGGCGTCGTATTCGTTCAGCCCGAAATCCAGCACGAAGCGCGCCTTCTTGGCGTCGGGCAATTCCGGCAGCGTGGCCTTGATGGCATCTACCCAGCCCTGCTCGATCTCCAGCGGCAGCAGGTCGGGATCGGGGAAGTAGCGGTAATCATGCGCCTCTTCCTTGTTGCGCATCGACCGCGTCTCGTTCTTGTCGGGATCGTAAAGGCGGGTTTCCTGCACCACCGCGCCGCCCGATTCCACGATGGCGATCTGGCGACGCGCCTCGTGATCTATTGCCATCTGGATGAACCGCATCGAGTTCATGTTCTTGATCTCGCAGCGCGTGCCGAGATGGCTGAAATCCTGCGTTTCCTGGTATTTCTCGTACTGGCCCGGCCGACAGACCGAGACGTTGACGTCAGCGCGCAGGCTGCCGTTCTGCATGTTGCCGTCGCAGGTGCCAAGGTAGCGCAAGATCTGGCGCAGCTTGGTGATATAGGCCGCGGCCTCTTCCGGGCCGCGGATGTCGGGACGGCTGACGATCTCCATCAGGCAGACACCGGTGCGGTTGAGATCGACGAAGGACGCGGTCGGGTCCATGTCGTGAATGGATTTGCCGGCATCCTGTTCCATGTGGATCCGCTCGATCCGGACGTTGCGGGCGATGCCTGGTTCCATGTCGACAAGGATCTCGCCCTCGCCCACCAATGGATGGTATAGCTGGCTGATCTGGTAGCCCTGCGGCAGGTCCGGATAGAAGTAGTTCTTGCGATCAAACGCCGACCACAGGTTGATCTGCGCGTTCAGGCCCAGCCCGGTGCGCACCGCCTGTTCGACGCAGAACTCGTTGATCACGGGCAGCATACCGGGCATCGCGGCGTCGACGAAGGAGACGTTGGAGTTGGGCTCGGCCCCGAAGCGGGTGGAGGCGCCCGAAAACAGCTTGGCGTTCGAGGTGACCTGCGCGTGCACCTCCATGCCGATCACCAGTTCCCAGTCGTGTTTCGCGCCCGCGATGACGCGTGGTTTGGGCGCTTCATAGGTGAGGTCCAGCATCGCGACGCTCCATGTTCGGGTTTGATGCGCTATTTACGCGGCGGGGCCCGAGGGGGCAAGGGGTGCGCGTTCGACATCCGAGACAAGGTGCCCGGAGGGGCGCTGCCGGTTATGGCTTGGAGCGGTCGTTGGAGATCTTGTGACGAGCCGCGCGTCGCCGTGCCGGGGGGCGGCCCGGCGATGCGCGGCGCCCTTCGGGCTTGTTCCCGCGCAGGCTATACTCTCAACGTCCGCTCAAGGCCACTAGCGCCCGAAAGACAGCCCCATGTCCCAGAACCCGACCTCCAGCCGCGTGGCGGTGGTGAACCGGTGGCACAGGCGGTCCCAGCCGGGGGTTGCCTCTGGGGTGTCTCCGAGGCGACGCGCCATGGCCCCGTCGAACAGTTTACCTGCGTCGCGGCACACCTGCTGGTAGTCGTCGCCGGCATAGGTGCCTATCCAGTCGGCATAGGGGTGATCGGGCGTCGCATCCGCAGCCAGCCGCACGCCGATCTCGCCGTAGCCCATCACGCAGGGCGCGAGCGCCGCCAGCAGGTCGAGGAAATCCCCCGCATGCCCGGCATCGAGCACATAGCGCGTATAGGCAAGGTTCGCCGGATGCTCTTCGGCATGATAGAGATCGGCCTCGCTCAGCCCCTCACCGGCGCAGGTCTGCACATGCAGGCTGAGTTCCTGATTGACCAGCGCATCGACGGTGGCCGCACAGGCGCGCATTTCCTCCAGCGCGTCCGATTTGGTCACCGCCAGCGCCCAGGCCCGCGCGAAATGCACAAGAAAGACGTAATCCTGTACCAGATAGCCGAGGAACGCCTTTCGCGGCAGTGACCCCTCGCGCAGCCCCTCGACGAAAGCGTGATGCGTGTACTTCGTCCAGACCGGCCCAGCCGCATCGCGCAGACGGGGAAAGGTCGTGCCGTACTCATGTATCATTGGGCGTTCAGATCCATGGCAAGGCCCGAGACGGGCGTGTGGTCCTCGATCATGCCGGCGTCCAGCAGAAACTGCTCGAACCGGGTGTAACGGGCGTGATCAAGGGCTGCGGGCCGGGTCGCGAAACGCGGCCAGGTGTCGACCCAGGCTTTTTCGTTCAGCTCGTCCTGCAACTCGCGCGAGGTGCCCGCGAATATCTCCCACGAGTCTTGCGGATGGTTCAGGATGTATTGCGTGGCGCGCTCGGTCGCGTGCAGAAAACGGCGCAGCATGTCCGCATCCATGCGGTCGGGATTGGCGACGTAGATCAGCTCGTCATAGGCGGGCACGCCCTCTTCCTCGATGTAGAAGCAGCGGCCCGGCACACCCTCGATCTGCATCTGGTTCAGCTCGAAGTTGCGGTAGGCCCCGATCACCGCATCCACCTGCCCCGACATCAGCGAGGGCGACAGCGACCAGTTGACGCTGACCAGTTCGATATCGTCGAGCGTCAGGTCGTGCTGGCCGAGGATCGCGGACAAGAGCACTTCCTCGACGCCCGAGACGGAAAACCCGACCTTGCGGCCCTCGAGATCGGCGGTGGATTTCACTGGCCCGTCCTCGAGCACCAGCAGGCAGTTGAGTGGCGTGGCGATCAGCGTGCCGACCCGACGCAGGGGCAGCCCGTTCTCGATCTGCAGATGCAGTTGCGGCTGATAGGCAATGGCCAGGTCCGCCTGCCCGGCGGCGACCATCTTGGGCGGGTCCGAGGGGTCGGCGGGGGCGACCACCTCGACCTCCAGCCCGGCCTCTTCGAAATAGCCCAGCTCCTCGGCCAGGATGATCGGCCCGTGATCGGGGTTGATGAACCAGTCCAGGATCAGGGTCATCTTGTCCTGGGCCATGGCCGGTCCGGCCAGCAGCGCGAGGATCAGCGAAAGATAGCGCATCTGTCAGTCTCCTTCATGAAGATCGCCCAGGGCGATCAGGGCAATGTCTCCGTCCCAGGTGCTGCGCAGCCGCGTCGCCGCCTGCCACGATCGCAGCCCGGTGCGGCAGGCGAGCACGGCGCGCGCCCCCTCGGGGCGGGTGTCGGGGTGGTCGAAATCGGTCACGGTTCGGCGGCTGGCCCGCGGCAGGGCCGGCCCGTCCTCGTCCGCCGTGCGCAGATCGACCAGCCAGTCATCGGGGCGGGCTTGTTGCGGCGCGATGAAGGCAAAGCCGCCACCGGGTTCCGGTGCCGCGTCGAAGCGGAACCCGCCAAAGCGGTGACCGGTGGCCTCGAACGTGACCAGTTGCCCCAGCGGCGACGGTGCTATCCCGGTCAGGACGGCTATCGCCATCTGCGCCTGAAGGCTGCCGACCACGCCGACCGACGGCCCCAGAACGCCGTCGGCGGCGCAGCTGCCCGCGCGCTCGGGCAGGTCGGGGAAGACCGCGCGCAAGGACGGCGCCCCACCGCAGAACCCGCCGCAATAGCCCGACATGCCGACCACCGAGGCGCTGATCAGCGGGGTGCCCGCCGCCAGGCAGGTGTCCGAGGCCACGTAGCTTGCCGCGAAACTGTCGGCGCAATCCAGCACGAGATCGGCGGAGGCAACGTGATCCGGCGCGTTCGCCGGGTCGAGCGGTTCGGGCACCGCCGTGACGGTGCAATCGGGGTTCAACTCGGCCATGTGGCGCGCCGCCGCCTCGGCCTTGGGCCGGCCGATATCGTCCATGCGGAACAGCGTCTGGCGGTGCAGGTTCGTGAGGCTTACGCGGTCGCCATCCATCAGCGTGATCCGACCGACGCCCGCGCCCACGAGGTATTGCAGCACCGGCGCTGCCAGCCCGCCGGCGCCGACGACCAGCAGATGCGCGGCTGTCAGCCTGCCTTGGGCGACCTCGCCGAACTGGGGCAGGGCAATCTGGCGGGCGTAGCGGCTCATCCCGTGGCCCCTATCCATTGCCGGACGCGGCCCTCGGGGTCGTCGTTCAGCGTGATGTCGGTGACCGCCGCGACGATATCGGCGCCGGCTTCAAATGCGCCCGGCGCGCGCTCCACCGACATGCCGCCGATCGCGACGAGGGGGATATCGCCGATCAGCCTCCTCCATTCGGTCACCTTGTCGAGCCCTTGCTCGTGCCATTTCATCTTTTTCAGGATGGTCGGATAGACCGGGCCGAGCGCGACGTAATCGGGGGCGTGCTGCAGCGCGCGATCAAGCTCTGCATGGTCATGGGTGCTGATCCCCAGCCGCAGCCCGGCGCGGCGGATGGCCGGAATGTCAGCGTCATCGAGATCCTCTTGTCCCAGATGCACCCAATCGCAGCCTGCATCGACCGCCACCTGCCAGTGATCGTTGACCACGAGGATGGCACCTTGCGCGCGGCACAGCGCCTGTGCGTCCGCGATCTCGGCGCGCAGCGCGTCGCCGGACAGTTCCTTGATCCGAAGCTGCGCCAGTTTCACGCCAAGCGGCAGCGTGCGCCGCAGCCAGTCGGCGGAATCGAAGATCGGGTAGAAGCGCGGCAGATCCGTCATGAGAACGCCTGCCCCAGCACCGGCGTCGATGGTGCGGCCATGTCGCGCGGCATCATCGGATCGGCCTCGAACCCCATGCGCCCAGCCTCCAGCGCGCGGGCAAAGCCGTCGGCCATCGCCGCCGGATCTCCCGCCTTGGCAACGGCGGTATTCAAGAGCACTGCGTCATACCCCAGCTCCATCGCGTGGGCCGCCTGCGAGGGCACGCCCAGTCCGGCATCGACGACCAGCGGCAGATCGGGGAAATGCGCGCGCAGGGTGCGCAGCCCGTAGATGTTGTTAAGCCCCAGACCGGTGCCGATCGGCGCGCCCCATGGCATCAGCACTTGGCACCCCGCCTCGACCAGCCGCTCGCAGATCACCAGATCCTCGGTGCAATAGGGAAACACCTTGAAGCCTTCATCGGTCAGGATGCGCGCGGCCTCGACCAGACCGAACGGATCGGGCTGAAGCGTGTCGGCGTGGCCGATCACCTCAAGCTTGATCCAGTCGGTATCGAATAGTTCGCGCGCCATCTGCGCGGTTGTCACCGCTTCGCGCACCGAATGGCAGCCGGCAGTGTTGGGCAGCACATGCACGCCCAGATCGCGGATCAGATCCCAGAACGCCTGGCCGGCGCGCTCTGACCCGGCCTCGCGCCGCACAGACACCGTGGCGATCCCGGCGCCGGAACGTCTGAACGCCTCGGCGAGAATCGCCGGCGAGGGGTATTGCGCCGTGCCCAGCATCAGCCGCGAGGCGACTTCGGTGTCGTAATACGTTGGCATGTCAGCCCCCTTGGCGTGGCGTGACGATCTCGATCCGGTCGCCATCCGCCAAGCGGTGGTCGGCGCGGTTCGCGGCCGGCACGAATTCCTCGTTGACGGCCGTGGCAACCTTGACGTCGCCGTAGCCCATCTCGTCGAGAAGGGCCGCGAGGCTGTCCGCGCCGGTCTCGTGCCTTGTGCCGTTAAGCGTGATCTTCATGGTACATCTCCGGTCTTTGATTGTCGCCCAGCACCAGCCCCGCCACCTGCCGCGCCACTGAGGGCGACAGCAGGAAACCGTGACGAAAGAGGCCGTTGACATGCAGCGTGTCGTCTTGCCGCGTGATGCGCGGCAGGTTGTCGGGAAAGGCGGGGCGGGCATCCGCACCGATTTCCACCACCTCGGCCTCGCCGAAGGCCGGATGCAGGGCGTAGGCCGCCGACAGAAGCTCCATCACCGAGCGGGCCGAGGCGCGGCCACGCTCTCCGCTTTCGATCTGGGTGGCGCCCAGCATGAAGATGCCGTCGCCACGCGGCACGATATAGAGCGGAAAGCGCGGATGCAGCAGGCGTACCGGCCGTGTGAGGGTCACGTCTCGGCTGCGCAGCACGACCATCTCGCCCTTGACGCCGCGCAGATCGGGCAGGGCGTCCTGCGCCGCAAGGCCGCGGCAATCGATCACCGGGCCGTCGGGGGCCTCATCGCTTTGCTCGAAACGCGCACCGTCCGCTTCCAGCGTCCGGCGCAGATGCGCAAGCGCCCCGCGCGGGTCGATATGCGCCTCGGTCTCGAACCACAGCGCGCGGTCGTGCCGGTCGGCGACATGCGGCTCCAATGCCGTCAGATCGTCGCCGGTGACCAGCCGGTGCCCGGTGGTGCGACGCGCGAACTGGTCAAGCTCTCGCCGGTCGCGCCCCAGTGTGATCACGAGCGAGCCCTGGCGTTGCACCGCCACGCCGCGTGCGGCCCACCAATCGGCGGCCTCGCGCCCCAGCCGCACCACGGGTTCCTCTGCGGTGGCGCCTTCGCATTCGGGCGCGAGCATGCCGCCCGCCCACCATGAACAGGCATGGGGGCCGGGCAGCGGGTTGGGGTCGCGCAGGGTGACGGACACGCCGCGCGCCATCAGCTCGGTCGCCACGCACAGCCCCACGACGCCTGCGCCGCGAATTGTGACATGTGCCGTCATGTCCAGACCTCGTGAAAGTGATGCACCGGTCCGTGCCCCTCGCCAATCTGTAGCCGATCTGCGGCCCGGATCGCCGCGTGCAGCCAGCCATGCGCGCGCTCGACCGCCTGCGTCAGGGTATGCCCCTTCGCAAGCCCCGCCGCGATGGCCGAGGAATAGGAACAGCCCGTGCCGTGGGTGTTGCGCGTGGCGATACGGGGTGCGTCGAAGCGGATCGCCTCGTCGCCGATCAGCCAGTCGGTGCAGGTCTCGCCCTTGCCGTGGCCGCCTTTCATCAGCACCGCGCGCGCGCCCATGTCGCGCAGTCGCGCGCCGTGATCCTGCATGTCGGCGTTGCTGCGCGCTTCGGGCAGCCCGAGAAGCGCCGCCGCCTCTGGCAGGTTCGGTGTCAACAGGTCGGCGCGTGGCACCAGATGTGTCAAAAGCGCGGCACGCGCGCTGTCGGGCAGCAGCCGGGCCCCGGATTTCGCGACCATGACCGGGTCGATCACCACGGGGCCGGCATGGTCGGCAAGCGCCCGCGCAACCGTCTCGATCAGGCTGGCATCACCCAGCATGCCGATCTTGATCGCGTCGATCCGGATGTCATCCAGCACCACCGCGATTTGCGCGGCGACGCTGGCCTCGGGGATCGGGTGTACGTCGGTCACCGCAACGGTATTCTGCGCCGTGACGGCGGTGATCACGCTGGCCCCGTAGACACCAAGCGCCGAGAATGTCTTGAGGTCGGCCTGAATGCCTGCGCCACCGCCACTGTCGGAGCCTGCAATCGTCAGCGCTGTTGTCGCCATCCTGCGTTCCTCTCTCGTTATCGGGAACGAAGGTGCTGCGCCGGTTGGCAGACAAGGCTCCGTTCCCTACGCCGGTGTGACCCGGATCAGGTTCGATGGGTTGGCCTGTTGCCTCTCAGCCCCGTGATCGGGCACCCCAACGGATACTTTCGAGATAGCAATTAGGTGCCGACCCGACAAGGGGCGACATCCGCGGCGCCCGAGGTCGGGACCCGGCCCGGCGGGACTGATCTCTGCGCCAGTCGCCCGACCGCGCGCTGATGTGTGACGCGCCTCCGGCGGGAGTATTTGGAGAAAGATGAAAACGGTAGGACGCAGTCCGGACAGACGGCGCGGGGCGGTGGGGTTTGCGCCGTGGTCCCGTCAATGCGGGCGAGCGCGGCCGCTAGTCATCCAGATCCGGGTGCCAGTGGCGCCGCATGACGAGATAGGTGAACGATGCAGACCATGTGATAAGCAGAAACCCGTTGAGGGATTCGATGCCGGCGAGGATCCTGAGCGGTCCCTCGGGATAGACATCCCCGATACCAAGGGTGGTGAAGCTGGTGATCGAGAAATAGAAGAAGTCGAGCGCCGTCGCCGTGGCCTGACCCTCGATCCCGCCAAAACGCGCGCTTTGATGCAGCGCCGCGATCGCGGCGGCATAGAGGATGATCTCGACGAGATGCGCGGCGAAGCACGCGAAGATGACGACCAGAACACGTTGTCGCGGGCGGATCGGCAGATGGCGGATCAACCGCCCGGTCATGCGCAATGCCTCGTAGTGGACCAGGACCGTCGCGGAAATCAGCAGCGCGGCAACGGCAAGAATGATGAATGCGGTCATTGACGTCACAAGGCTCCTGCCACGGTTTCGTGCGTTCCGTGACCCGCCTGGACGCGGGCGTCCCATCCAGCCGTTCGGGCCGCACCATGTGTGCTGCGGGGGACCGGTGCGCGCGGGTCAGGTATTGAAGAGGAAATGCAGCACGTCGCCATCCTTGACAATATACTGCTTGCCCTCGGCGCGCATCTTGCCGGCATCCTTGGCCTTCTGTTCGCCGCCGAGACTGACGAAATCGTCGTAGGCGATGGTTTCAGCCCGGATGAAGCCACGTTCGAAATCGCCGTGTATGACCCCGGCGGCCTTGGGCGCGGTTGTGCCGGTGGGCACGGTCCAGGCGCGGGCCTCTTTCGGGCCGACGGTGAAATAGGTCTCGAGGTGCAACAGGTCGTAGCCGGCGCGGATGAGCCGGTCGAGACCGGCCTCGTCGAGCCCCATCTCGTCCAGGAACATCGCCGCCTCCTCGGCGTCGAGCTGGCTGATTTCCTCTTCGATCTGCGCCGAGATCACGACCGAGGCCGCGCCCTGCGCCTCGGCCATGCGTGCCACGGCCTCTGAATGGGCGTTGCCGTCGGCGGCGTGAGCCTCGTCGACATTGCAGACGAAAAGGACGGGCTTGGAGGTCAGAAGCTGCAGCATCTTCCACGCCTTGAGGTCGTCCTCGTCGATTGCGACGGTGCGGGCGGGCTTGCCCTCTTCAAGGGCTGTCTGCGCGAGGGCGAGCAGGCGGTCGGCCTGCACGGCCTCCTTGTCGCCGCCCTTGATCTTGCGCGCGAGACCGGCGCGGCGTTTCTCGATGCTGTCGAGATCGGCGAGCATCAGTTCGGTCTCGACCGCGTCGGCATCGGCGACGGGATCGACACGGCCATCGACATGCGCCACATCGCCATCCTCGAAGCAGCGCAGGACATGGGCGATGGCGTCGACCTCGCGTATATTGGCGAGAAACTGGTTGCCAAGGCCCTCGCCCCGCGACGCGCCCTTCACCAGCCCGGCGATATCGACGAAGGTCATGCGGGTGGGGACGATCTGTTTCGACTTCGCGATCGCCGCCAGCCGGTCGAGCCGCGCATCGGGCACCGCGACCTCGCCCACGTTCGGCTCTATCGTGCAGAACGGAAAATTCGCGGCTTGTGCGGCCGCCGTGCGGGTGAGCGCGTTGAAAAGCGTCGATTTGCCGACATTGGGCAAGCCGACGATACCCATCCTGAAGCCCATCTGCCACTCTCCCAGCCCGTGAATTGCGGGCATGTACGGGGTCGGACGGGGCAAGGTCAAGCCGGGCATTGATTTCGCCCGCGCTTTGCGCCAAACCGCCCGGAACGCATCTGAAGGACACACCCCCATGACCCGTATCGACACCAGGTTTGCCGAACTGAAAGCCGCCGGGAAAAAGGCCTTCGTGTCCTATATCATGGCGGGTGATCCGGATGTCGAACGGTCCTTCGAGGTGATGAAGGGATTGCCCGCGGCGGGGGTCGACGTGATCGAACTGGGCGTGCCCTTCACCGACCCGATGGCGGATGGGCCGACGATCCAGCAGGCCGGGCAGCGCGCGCTTGCCGGTGGCATGACACTGGAAAAGACGTTGCAGATGGCGCGGCGCTTTCGCGAGATCGACGATGTGACCCCGATCGTGCTGATGGGTTATTACAACCCGATCTACAGCTGGGGGGTCGAACGGTTCCTGGTCGATGCGACGGCGGCGGGGATCGACGGGCTGATCGTGGTCGATCTGCCCCCCGAAGAGGATGACGAACTGTGCCTGCCCGCATCGAAGGCCGGGCTGAACTTCATCCGGCTGGCGACGCCCACGACCGATGACAAGCGCCTGCCCAAGGTTCTCGAGAATACCAGCGGGTTCGTCTATTACGTCTCGATCACCGGGATCACCGGCGCGGCCTCGGCCGAGGCGGGCGATGTCGAACCGGACGTGGCGCGCATCAAGGCGAAGACCGATCTTCCGGTGGTGGTGGGCTTCGGCATCCGCAATCCCGAGACGGCGCAGTTGATCGCCGGCGTGGCCGATGGCTGTGTCGTCGGCTCGGCCATCGTCGCCGAGATCGCCAAGGGCGGGCCGGTCTCGGACGTGATCGAGTTCGTGCGCGGGCTGGCTGGCGGGGCACATCGCGCCTGATCCGGTCAATACACTGCTTTTGAACGATAAAAATGATCCGAACCCCTTGAAGGTTCGGCTCGCTCTTCCCATTTTCGGGGTGAAAGGGGATGGCAGGCCCCGGCAATGGCGGCGTCGCCGTCCCCTCCACCAAGATCGAGACGGAACAAAAAGGAGGGAAGCGATGAACATGAGATCACTGATGCCATGGAACACCCGCAGCCCTGCAAACTGGGCAGGCGAACGCGATCCTTTCGCAGCACTGCACAACGAGATGAACCGCTTGTTCGATAGCGCCTCTCGTGAATTCGGTCGCGACCTGTGGGCCCTCGACGGGTTTGGCGGTTGGCCGCGGGTCGACGTGACCGATGCGGAAGACCACGTTCGGGTCGATGCCGAGGTACCGGGGCTGAACGAGAACGATGTGGAACTTACCTTGAAAGACGGCGTCCTGACGCTCAGCGGCGAACGCAAGGTCGAGAATGACGACAATGACCGCCGCGTATCCGAGCGGTTCGTCGGGCGGTTCGCACGGCAGATCCCGCTGGGGTACGAGATTGACGAGGATAACGTCTCGGCAACCTTCAGCAATGGCGAGTTGACCGTGACACTGCCCAAGACGGAGCAGTCGAAATCGGACGCCAAACAGATCGAGATCAAGTCAGCCTCGTAACCCGGTCACACCGTCCGTGTTGACCAAAACGCGCCCCATTGGGGCGCGTTTTTCATGTCAAGCCATGACGGGTCGCCCGTTCGAGGCCGGACGCGGGCCACAATGGCGCGCCGCATCTCCGCAACTTTTTCCTGCGACACGTCGTTCGATTGTGCCATAAGGCGCAAATCTGTACGGAGTTTGCATCTAGGCTGGAGGGCGCATGGCTGTCATCACGAATATTCAGGATCTCAAGGACATATATGCACGCCGCGTGCCCCGGATGTTCCATGACTACGCGGAATCCGGCAGCTGGACCGAACAGACCTTTCGTGAGAACACCTCGGATTTCGACAAGATCCACCTGAAACAGCGCGTCGCCATCGACATGACCGGCCGCAACGTGGCATCCAAGATGATCGGGCAGGATGTGGCGATGCCGGTCGGGCTGGCGCCGGTCGGGCTGACCGGCATGCAGCACGCCGATGGCGAGATCAAGGCGGCGCGCGCGGCCGAGACGTTCGGAGTGCCCTTCACGCTGTCCACGATGTCGATCTGTTCGATCGAGGATGTGGCCGCACACACGACCAAGCCGTTCTGGATGCAGGTCTACACGCTGAAGGACGACGATTTCATGCAACGGCTGTTCGACCGCGCAAAGGACGCCAAGTGTTCGGCGGCGATGATCACGGTCGATCTGCAACTGCTGGGGCAGCGGCACAAGGACCTCAAGAACGGGCTTAGCGCGCCGCCGAAGCTGACACCGTCGAGCGTGGCGAACATGATGACCAAGGTTCGCTGGGGCCTGGGGATGCTGGGCACCAAGCGGCGCAGTTTCGGCAATATCGTGGGTCATGCCAAGGGGGTGACGGACCCCTCGTCGCTGAGCACATGGACCGCCGAGGCGTTCGACCAGGCGCTTGACTGGGAGCGGATCAAGCAGTTCCGCAGGATGTGGGACGGCCCGCTGATCATCAAGGGGATCATGGATCCGCGCGATGCCGCCGAGGCGCTGAACGTCGGGGCGGACGCGATCATCGTGTCCAACCATGGCGGGCGGCAGCTTGACGGGGCGATTTCCGCGATCCGTGCGCTGCCGGCGATCATGGATGCCGTGGGCGACAAGATCGAGGTGCATCTCGACAGCGGCATCCGGTCGGGCCAGGACGTGCTAAAGGCGCTGAGCCTTGGCGCAACGGGGACCTATATCGGCCGCGCCTGGACCTACGGGCTGGGCGCCATGGGCGAGGCCGGCGTGACCCGTGCGCTCGAGATCATCTACAAGGAACTCGACAGTTCGATGGGTTTGTGCGGGCGGCGCGACGTGCATGATCTCGACCGCGATGTGCTTATGGTGCCCAAGGGGTTCGCCGACGGCTGGGAGTAGCGCCCGGACCCCCGACCGGTGGATCGGGGTATTTTTGCCAAGAAGAAACCGGAAAGTACCCGATTCGGGCCTTTTCAAGCCGGGTGACGTGGTCTATCAGCGCACTCTCATGCGGGGTGACAGCCTTGGAGGCACCCTGCTCTAACCTATGGAGTATTCAAGATGGCTGGAGAAATTCCTGATCTTCACGCCCAGGAACGTACGGGGACGGGCAAGGGCGCCGCTCGTGCGGTGCGCCGTGCGCATCTGGTTCCGGGGATCGTGTTCGGGGGCGATACGGACCCGCTGCCGATACAACTGCCTTACAATGCATTGATCAAGCGGTTGAAGGCGGGTCGGTTCAAGTCGACGCTTTTCAATCTCAAGGTCGACGGTCACGAGGATGTCCGCGTGATCTGCCGTGACGTCCAGCGTGATATCGTCCGGGATCTGCCGACGCATGTCGATTTCCTGCGCCTGCGCCGCACGACCAAGATCAACCTGTTCATCCAGATCGATTTTCAGGGCGAGGAAGAGTGCGCGGCGCTGCGCAAGGGCGGCGTCCTGACGATCGTGCGTCCCGAGATCGAGCTTGTCGTGACCGCGGGCGACATTCCCGAGAACATCGTCGTCGATCTGACCAAGATGG
Source organism: Roseovarius tibetensis (assembly GCF_050896375.1). Lineage (NCBI taxonomy): Bacteria > Pseudomonadati > Pseudomonadota > Alphaproteobacteria > Rhodobacterales > Roseobacteraceae > Roseovarius > Roseovarius tibetensis. The sequence continues at coordinate 140,313 of NZ_JBPBBB010000002.1, read as the reverse complement.
AGAACATCGGCGACACGATGACCATTTCCATGGTCGATCTGCCCGCGGGTGCGAAGCCGACCATCGACCGCGATTTCGTGATCTGCAACATCTCCGCGCCGTCGGCGCTTCAGTCGCAGGACGACGAGGACGAGGAAGAGGCGGATGTCGAAGAGGTGGCCGAGGCGGCCACCGACGAAGCCTGATCGGCCTGTCGGATCTTTCGCGACGCAATCGAACGCGGCCCCCTATGGTGGCCGCGTTTTGCATTTTCAGTCGCCACGGTGGTGGTCGTGCGCCGCGCGATAGGCCCTGATCTTGTCTTCCAGACGGTCGGCATAGGCGCGGCGCTCGGCGTCGGTCATGTTCGACAGGTGCGTGACCAGGATGTCCTGCCCCATTTCGAAGCGCACGGCAAAGCGGGCGCGGTGCTGTCGCATCCGTTCCGCGACCTGTGCGGGATCGAACGGCACGGCGCGCAAATCGGCCACCATCGCGTCGAGACTGGCGCGCATGTCGGCGCGTCCGCCATCGACCTGACGCCACGCCTGACGCATCTGTCGCCCGATCTCGTGGCGATCCTCCTGGCTGAGGGCGCGGGTCAGCGGCCCCCCCGCCATGTCAAGCCGCGACGGATGTGGCCCATCCGTGTGCCGCAGGGCCCAGCCGGCCGCCAGCCCCACGACCAGCAGGTTGAGCGCAAGCGATGCCACCAGAACGATTCGGGTCAGGCGGTCGCCGCGGAGTCCGCGCGTCGGGTTTGCCATCAGTCGTCTCCATCGCCCAGATCGAAGGCCATTTCGGGTGTGATATCAACAAGGTACCTCGCCTCGTCCGTGCCGATCACACGGTCGGGCAGGCCGGCACCGATCCACAGCCCCGCCAGCGCCGCGGTGGTCAGCCCCGCCATGGTTGGCCAGCCACCCAGAAGGTGCCGGACACGCGTCGTCCAGCTGTGTCGTGGTGCCGGCCACAGCGCGGCGGTCCGTATCGTTTCGGCATCCGTCAGAACGCGCGCCAGCATATCCTCGGTCGGGGCGGGGGCGGCGTCGCGGGCGGCGTCGAAGAATGGATCGAGCACCGTGTCGTCGTGATCGTCATGTCTCATCGGCATATCCCAATTCCTCTTTTCGTCCCGAAAGTGCCGCCGACAACGCACGTTTCCCGCGCGAGGTTAGGCTTTCGACCGCCTCGATCGTGATCTCCATGATGTCCGCGATCTCGGGGTTCGACAGCCCGTCGATATGGCGCAGCGCGACGGCCTGCCTCTGCCGTGCGGGCAGATCGTTCAGCGCCTCTTGCAGCGCGTTGGCGCGGGCGCGCTGCTGCATGTCCTCGACCACGCTTGCTCGGCCGTCAGCGGGCTCTGGTATGGCGTCGATCGCGACCGTTCCGCCACGTGCGCGGCGCTGGCGGTCGATGCAGAGGTTGGCCACCACACGGTAGAGCCATGTGGTCACCTTCGCCTCGCCCTCGCGCCAGTCCGGCGCCTGTTTCCACAGGCGCAGCATCGCCTCTTGCGTGACGTCCTCGGCCTCGGCGCGGTTGCCGAGAAGGCGCCAGGCATGCGCGAAGAGCCGCGGCGTGAGCCGCATGGTCAGCACACGTGCCGCCGCCGCATCGCCATCGGCAAAGCGTGCGAGCAACGCTTCGTCGGGCAGATCCTCCATGGCGTCGAACGGCATCGGCATCGCCTCCGAGCGTACCCGCCCCCCCGCATCCTTGACCAGTGACGCCGGGGGCAGATATGTGCCCTCACTGGTCGGCGCTACGGTCTTTCATGCCGTGGTGCCGATCGCCGTGGCGGCCGTGCCCCGTCTCGAACTCGGCGCGGGACACCGCCCCGTCGCCATCGAGATCCATGCGTTTCATCATGCGGCCCGACCGCCGGTCCCGCATCTCCTGCATGCTGAGGGCCCCGTCGCCATCGCTATCGTAGCGTTCGATCATGTGATCGGCGCGCTGGCCCATGCGCTCGGTCTGCCGTGCCATCATGTGCGTGACGAGTTCCTCGCGCGAGATCACGTCGTCGCCGTCGCTATCGGCCCCGTCGAATCGCGACTGCATGTGCATGGTCATTTCCTCGGTCGTGATCTTGCCGTCGCCATCGGCGTCAATCTCGTCGAAGCCGGGTCGCATCTGCATCGAGCCGTGCATTCCGCCCGCATGCATGCCATCCTTGTGGCTTGCGGCGGTTCCCCGGTCCGGTCCGGCAAAGGCAATGATCGTCGCCAGCCCCGTGAACAGCATTACATTTTTCATCGTGAAATCTCCTGTGGTGTCTGGTACGTCGGCGCGGCGGGAAAGAGACCGCCGATCCGAACGTGTTCATGATACGCCGCCCGTGCGGGTTTCCGTCGCGATCACGACATCATCGGCACACCGCGCCCCGATTTTCGCGACATCGCGCCGCAATGACACCCTGTCCCCTTCCAATGCGGCGCCGTAATCGTCAGGTTAGCGGCTGACACAGAAAGGCCAGTGCCATGCATGACACCACCGCCCAGACCGACCGCCCCTTGTGGCCTGCGTTGCGCAAGGGATTTTCCCGGAAATGTCCCAATTGCGGCAAGGGGCCGATCCTGAAGAGCTATCTCAAGGTGCGTGAAAGCTGCCCGGTATGCCGCGAGGATCTGAGCCATAATCGCGCCGATGACGGGCCCGCCTATCTTACGATCCTGATCGTCGGGCACCTGATGGCCCCTCTGCTTCATGTGACATTCACGCATTTCCGGCCCGAGCCGCTGGTTCTGTTCACCATTTTCGGCGTTGGCACGGTCACATTGTCGCTGTATCTTCTGCCCAGATTGAAGGGGGCCATAGTGGCCTTTCAATGGGCGCGGTTCATGCATGGGTTCGGTGAGGATCGCTGAACCCTGCGAGCCGGGAGGGCAGATGACCGAGATCGACAAGACCGCCATTCGCGATGCGGCCACCGTGATCGTGCTGCGCGATACCGACCGTCCGCATGTCCTCATGGGCCAGCGCGGCAAGACGGCGGCCTTCATGCCCAACAAGTTCGTGTTTCCCGGCGGTGCGGTAGACCGGGCGGATGCGGATGTCCCGCTTGCCCGTCCTTTGCCGCCGCTTTGTTCCAAACGTCTGTGCGAGGATTGCGACCGCGATATCGCCCATGCGCTTGCCACGGCTGCGGTGCGCGAATTGTTCGAGGAGACGGGGCTGGCGCTTGGTCAGCCCGGCGCGTGGCCGGGGCCGGTGCCGGATGACTGGGAAAGGTTTGCTGCGCGCGACCTCGTGCCCGTGGCGGACCCGCTGCAATTCGTGTTTCGCGCTATCACCCCGCCGGGCCGACCACGCCGCTTTGACGCGCGGTTTTTTCTCGTGCATGCGGAGGCGCTTGTCGGGGATCCGGACGACTTTTCGGACGCCTGCGATGAGCTGAGCCATCTGCAATGGATCCCGCTGGCGGATGTGCGCAAGTTCGACCTGCCCTTCATCACCGAGGTTGTCCTGGCCGAGGTCACCGCCCGCGCGCATGATCGCACGCCGCCCGCGTCCGTGCCGTTCTTTCGCAACGATGACGAGGAAAGCCTGTTCCTGCGTCTCAAGGGCGCCCCGGCGACAGAGTGATCGCGCCGCCGGGCGCGTGCGTTACTCGGGCGCGTGTTTCTTGAGGATCTCGATCGGCACGATGGATAGCGCCCGGATATGCGTCGCCTGAAGCCGCACCTGCGGCGCGCATCCCTCGTCATGCGCCTGCAGGAACCGCCCGGCGCACAGGCACCACTGATCGCCGGGTTTCAGCCCCGCGAAGCCGAACTCCGGGCGCGGCGTGCTCAGGTCATTGCCGACATATTTCGAATAGGCCAGAAATTCCGCCGTCATCAGCGCGCAGACGGTATGGCTGCCCTGATCCTCGGCACAGGTGTTGCAATGCCCGTCCCGAAAGAACCCGGTCAGCGGATCGTCCGAGCAGTGCTCGAGCGCACCGCCGAGGACGTTCACCGATTGCTCCATCTCCATGGTGTTTTCCTTTCGGTCAGGTGTCAGCGTTCTTCGAGCACGGTCTCGAAGCCTTCGAACTCCGGCGGTCCCAGCAGGGCGTCGCGTGTCGACTGGTTGCCCGCATCCTTGTGCGCCGCGCGGAACGCCTCGGATTTCGTCCAGGCGTCGAACGCCGCGCGGCTGTCCCAGATCACGTGGCTGGAATACAGCCTGTGCCCCTCGCCCTCGGGACCTTTCAGCAGGCGAAACTCGCGAAAGCCGGGGACGCTTGAAAGATGGCTCTCTCGCTCGGCCCACATCCGTTCGAACGCGGCCTCATGGCCGGGTTTCACCCGGAACCTGTTCATGGCGATGTAGGTCATGTCGCCCCCTTCTGTCTGGTTGCGCGGGCCGGGGCCGGCCGGGCAAGGGCAAGCGTACCGGAATTCACCGAAACCATAGCGGTCCGCCATTCAAGCGCAAGCGGGTCACCGGAATTTGTCGACAAGCCGCTGCAATGGGCTGCGCGCGGCATCGTCTGTCGGCGCCGGGTCGTCCGGGGTGGCGTCGGGTTTCGGCGCGCCTTGACCCGGGGTCTCGGGGGCTGGTTGCGGCGCGGGGTTCGGTTTGGTCGGGCGTGCGGGGGCCATGCGCTGCGCGACGGCGTTCTGAAACCTGTCCGGCTTGCCCTCGGCCAGCCACGGTGCGCCGTCGGCGATGCCGCGCATCATGTCGTCGAGCCACGCCTCGTCGGCCTTCGCGAAATCCTGCAACACGTACTGCGAGACGCGGTCCTTGTGTCCGGGATGTCCGATGCCGAGCCGCACGCGCCGATACTCTGCCCCGAGATGCGACTGCATCGAGCGCAGCCCGTTATGGCCTGCATGCCCGCCACCCTGCTTGACGCGCAGCTTGCCGGGGGCGAGGTCCAGCTCGTCGTGAAACACGGTCACTTCGGCGGCGCCGAGCTTGTAGAACCGCGCCGCCGCGGCGACCGACTGTCCGCTGAGGTTCATGAAGGTCTCGGGTTTCAGCAGGATGATCTTCTCGCCCGCCAGCACGCCCTCGGCCATCTGGCCCTGAAACTTGGCGCGCCATGGGCCGAACCCGTGATCGGCGGCGATCGCGTCGACGGCCATGAAGCCGATATTGTGCCGGTTTCGTGCGTATTTCGCCCCCGGATTGCCCAGGCCCACAAAGAGCTGCATTGCCCAAACTCCCGTCTTGATCGAGGGTGGTCTAGGGCTTTGGCCCCATGGAATCAAGCAATGGTCGGTGCGGGTATGGCAGAGTACGAGATCGACGGTCTGCACCTGACAGTGCCCGACGCGCTGCTTACCGCGCGCCTCGCGTCCAAGCTGGGCGACGGCACCTACGAGGCGCAAGAGGCGCACGCGGCGCGCATGCGTCTGCGCGCGGGTGCGCGGGTTCTCGATCTGGGGGCGGGAATCGGCTATGTCGCGGCCGTCTGCGCGCGTGTGACCGGCGCGGAAAATGTCACATGCGTCGAGGCCAATCCCGCGATGCTGCCGGTGATCCGCGCCAACCTCGACCGCAATAGATACGGGGCCGTGACGCTGTTGCACGGGGCGGTGACCGGCCGGGACAGTCCGGCGGGGCCGATTGCGTTTGACCGGGGCAAGAGTTTCTGGGCGGGGCGCATCGCCGATCATCGCCGCAACGCCACGCGCCAGGTGGACGTGCCCGCGCTTGGCCTCGATGCGTTGCTGGACGATGTGCGCCCGCATGTCGTGGTCATGGATATCGAAGGGGCGGAACAATACCTGTTCGATGCGCCGTGGCCGTCCCATGTGCGCAGCGTAATGATGGAACTTCATCCCGGTCGGTACGCCGACACGGTCGTCCAGCGCATCGTTGATTGCATGTCCGCATCGGGGCTGACCTACGATCCGGGGCCGTCCTGTGGCCGGGTCCTGTGCTGTCGCCGCGTCCGGGGGCGGTAGCGGCGCATCCCGCCTGCGATGGTACCGGGATGCCGGGGACATTGTCGTGGCGCACGGCGAGAGGGCGTGTTTATCGCCGGGCGTCCCAGCTTTTGGAGGCGAATTGTCGGGTATAGAATTCGCCCATCAACCCGATGACCAGAAAACATATGCCCAGATAGATCGGATAGTCGAGCGACGTCTTGTGCGGAAAGTAATTGATGAACACGAACCCCCGCGCCTGGTCGATCGTGTGAAACAGGGGGTTCCACGAGAACATGTCATACATGAACGCGGGCAGGCTGTTGGCCACGAACATCTTGCCCGAGGCGACCATGTTGGCGCGCTGATAGATGGTGGTGAAGATCGACACGAAGGTCGGAAACCACGGCTTGATCGCCAGCAGGATCAGCCCCACGGCAATCCCGGTGAACCAGGCCAGCATCAGCATGCCGAAGGCCGCCACCGGCTGATGGATCGTGATCGGCGTGAACGCCGCGTGATAGACGAACAGGATGACGCCCATCGACAGCACCTGGATGTAAAGCGATCCAAGTGCCGCGGCACATATCGCGACGATCGTGTTCATCGGCGCGTGCTGCATCATCGGCGAGGCGGGCCCCTCTGATCCGACCACGGCCCCGACGGCCTTGATATGCGTCAGGTACAGGAAGATGCCCGACATCATGAACAACAGAAAATCGCCGCGCAGCTTTGCCCCGCGCAGCCCGAGCAGGCTGAACATCACGTAGAATGCCATCACGATGATCACGGCCGTCAGGATGTTGAGAACAAGCGCGATGACGGCGTTGCCATGGCCCTGACGAATGTTCCGGACGGTCGTGTGATAGATCAGCTCCAGAATGATGAGTGCCGATTGCAGGCTCGATCTCGGGCGCACGGTGTGGAACATCGGAAAACTGCCTGACTGCCTTGGGATTGTGCATCCGCGTTTCTTGCATTCGACACGAGATGTACCATAGGGGCAAAGCGTGATCTATTCATTAAGGGCGCAGCATCGCCCGCCGGACAAAGGAGCAGACATTGGACCATCATGCGCTGACGGCAGAGATGCGGCGACTGGCCTTCGAGGCCGGCGATCGCATCATGGAGATCTACGAGGCCGACGATTTCGAGGTGAAGGTAAAATCCGATGAAAGCCCCGTCACCGAAGCCGACGAGGCCGCCGATGCGAGCATCTCAGCGGGCCTGCGCGCGGCCTTTCCCGATGTCGCGCTGGTAACCGAAGAGCAGGCGGCCTCGCACACGCAGCGCGTCGATACCTTTTTGATCGTCGACCCGCTGGACGGCACCAAGGAATTCATCAACCGGCGCAGGGATTTCACCGTCAACATCGCCTATGTCGAGGCCGGGCTGCCCATTCGCGGCGTGGTCTATGCCCCGGCGCAGGGCCGCATGTTCTACACGCTGCCCGATGGCACGTCCGTCGAAGAGGTCGGGCCGTTCGACCGCGATACCCCCGGCGTGCAACGCCCGATCCGCGTCGCGTCGCCCGACAATGCCGCGCTGATGGTCGTCGCCAGCAAATCGCACCGCGATGCCGCGACCGACGCCTATATCGGCAGGTACGCGGTCAGGGACATGACCAGCGCCGGGTCCTCGCTGAAGTTCTGCCTTGTGGCGACGGGCGAGGCCGATCTCTATCCCCGCCTTGGCCGCACGATGGAATGGGACACCGCCGCGGGTCATGCCGTGCTTGCGGGTGCCGGCGGCCATGTCGTGCGCTTTGACGATCACGCGCCCCTGACCTATGGCAAGGACGGGTACGAGAACCCGTTCTTCATCGCCCATGCCCCCGGCGTCGAGCTGAAGGCAGGTACCGCATGAGCGTTCTGGTCGTCATCCCCGCGCGCTACGCATCTTCGCGCTATCCCGGCAAGCCGCTGGCGCAGCTTACCGGCGCGGGCGGCGTGGCCAAATCGCTCGTCCAGCGCTCGTGGGACGCCGCGCGCGCGGTGCGCGACGTGGCGCGGGTGGTGGTGGCCACCGATGACGACCGTATCAGAACGGCCGTCGAGGCCTTCGGCGCCGAGGTGGTGATGACGTCGCCCGACTGTGCCAACGGCACCGAGCGCTGCGCCGAGGCGCATGACGCGCTCGGCGGCGATTACGAGATCGTGGTCAACCTGCAGGGCGACGCGCCGCTGACCCCGCCGTGGTTCGTCGAGGATCTTGTCGCGGGGCTGCGCGCCGATGCGTCGGCCGAGGTCGCCACCCCGGTGCTGCGCTGTGACGGGGCGGCGCTCAACGGGTTTCTGGCCGATCGCGCGGCCGGCCGGGTCGGTGGTACGACGGCCGTCTTCACGCGCGGCGGGCATGCGCTCTACTTCTCCAAGGAAGTGATCCCCTACACCGCGCACACCTACGCCCCGGATGTACCCACGCCGGTCTTTCACCATGTCGGCGTCTATGCCTACCGGCCTGCGCCGCTCGCGGCCTATCCCGGCTGGCAGCCCGGCCCGCTGGAAGGGCTGGAAGGCCTCGAACAGCTGCGATTCCTGGAAAACGGGCGATCCGTGCTTTGTGTCGAAGTGACGGCCCGAGGGCGCCAGTTCTGGGAGCTCAACAACCCCGAGGACACACCGAAACTCGAACAGATGATGCGCGAGATGGGGCTGGAGTGATCCGGCGCGGAGGTGCGCCCGTGACGCCGATCGGAAACCCCGCCGCGGGGCTTGGCGTAAAATTGCGGTAAGGTGTCGTGATTGGCAGACTGACGGCGCGCCACGCGTGATGTAACATCCTTGGGCAAGGAGGCATGCGCATGACCGGGACGATCACATTTACCCTCGATGGCCAAGAGGTCGAGGCCGAGGCGGGACAGACCATCTGGGACGTCGCGCATGGCCGTGGTCTGAAGATCCCGCACCTGTGTCACACGCCCGCACCGGGCTACCGCCCCGATGGCAACTGCCGCGCCTGCATGGTCGAGGTCGAGGGCGAGCGGACGCTGATCGCCTCCTGCATCCGCGAGGCCAGGGACGGCATGGTCGTCACCACTGATTCGACCCGCGCGCAGACCGCACGAAAGATGGTGGTCGAGATGCTGCTCGCCGATCAGCCCGACCGCGCCGCGTCGCATGACGCCTCCAGCCACCTGTGGGACATGGCCGACGCGACGGGCGTGACCCATAGCCGCTTTCCACAGGTCGAGCGCGACCGCGTCCCGCTGCTCGATGACAGCCATGTCGCGATGCGCGTCAATCTCGACGCCTGCATTCAATGCGGGCTGTGCGTGCGCGCCTGCCGCGAGGTGCAGGTCAACGACGTGATCGGCATGGCCGGGCGCGGGCATGACGCCTACCCGGTCTTCGATTTCGACGATCCGATGGGCGACAGCACCTGCGTGGCCTGCGGCGAATGCGTGCAGGCCTGTCCCACCGGCGCACTGATGGAGGCCGCGGTGCTGGACGACGCACAACAGGGCGACAGCGCCGACTTTGACGAAGAGGTGCAAAGCGTCTGCCCGTTCTGCGGTGTCGGTTGCCAGGTCGCGCTCAAGGTCAAGGATGGCGCGGTCAAGTATGTCGACGGCATCAATGGCCCCGCCAACGAGGGCCGGCTCTGCGTCAAGGGGCGGTTCGGCTATGACTACATTCACCATCCGCACCGTCTGACCAAACCGCTGGTGCGCCGCGACGATGCCCCGGCCAAGGGTCTCAACGTCGATCCCGGCAACTGGGATCAGGTTTTTCGCGAGGCCGAGTGGGACGAGGCGCTGGATGTCGCCGCGGGCGGGCTCAAGCGCCTCAAGGACGACCACGGCGGCGCCTCGGTCGCCGGTTTCGGCAGTGCCAAATGCACCAATGAAGAGGCGTATCTCTTTCAGAAACTCATCCGGCAAGGGTTTGGCCACAACAACCTCGATCACTGCACGCGGCTGTGCCATGCCTCCTCCGTGGCGGCCTTGATGGAGAATGTCGGCTCGGGCGCCGTGACCGCCAGCTTCAACGAGATCGAGAATGCCGACGTGGCGATCGTCATCGGCGCCAACCCGACCGAGAATCACCCTGTCGCCGCCACCTATTTCAAGCAATTCACAAAGCGGGGCGGCAAACTCATCGTGATGGACCCGCGCGGGCAGGGCCTGCGCCGCTTTGCCACCCACATGTTGCAATTCAAGCCCGGCGCGGATGTCTCGATGCTCAACGCGATCTGCCACGTGATCGTCGAGGAAGGGCTCTACGACCAGCAATATATCGAGGCCTTCACCGAGAACTGGGAGGCCGAGAAGGCGCATCTGGCGCAATTCCCGCCCGAGAAGATGGAGGTGCTGTGCGGCATCCCCGCCGACACGCTGCGCGCCGTGGCGCGCGAGTTTGCCGGCGCGCAATCCGCGATGATCTTCTGGGGCATGGGCGTGTCGCAGCATATCCACGGCACCGACAATTCGCGCTGCCTGATCAGTCTCGCGCTGATGTGTGGTCAGGTCGGGCGTCCCGGTACCGGGCTGCACCCGTTGCGCGGCCAGAACAACGTGCAGGGCGCCTCGGATGCGGGTCTCGTGCCGATGTTCCTGCCGGACTACCAGTCGGTCACCGATGACCGCGTGCGCCACGGCTTCACCGATGTCTGGCAATCGGATGATTTCAGTGCCGAAAAGGGCCTGACCGTGACAGAGATCATGGATGCGGTGCACGAGGACAAGATAAAGGGCATGTACATCCTCGGCGAGAACCCGGCAATGTCTGACCCGGACGTGGAGCACGCCCGCGACGCGCTGGCGAAACTCGATCACCTGGTGGTACAGGACATCTTCCTGACCGAGACGGCGAACTATGCCGACGTGATCCTGCCCGCCTCGGCGTTCTTCGAGAAATCCGGCACGGTGACCAACACCAACCGGCAGGTGCAGATGGGCCGCGCCGCCGTGGCCCCGCCGGGCGAGGCGCGCGAGGATTGGCGAATCACCGTCGACCTCGCAAACCGTCTCGGCCTGCAATGGACGTATGACGGCCCCGCGGATGTCTTCGCCGAGATGAAGCTGAACATGGCCTCGCTGAACAACATCACATGGGACCGGCTGGAGCATGAGAATGCCATCACCTATCCCTGCAAGACACCTGACGGTCCGGGCGAGACGGTGGTCTTCGGCGACGGCTTTCCGCGCCCCGAGGGGCGCGCGCGCTTCACCCCTGCCGCGATCATCCCGCCCGATGACCTGCCCGATGCCGAATATCCCATGGTCCTCACCACGGGCCGGCAGCTGGAGCATTGGCATACCGGCTCGATGACCCGGCGTGCGCGCGTGCTCGACGCGATGGAGCCCGAGGCAAGCTGTTCGCTGCACCCCTCGACCTTGCGCCGCATGGGCGTCGAGGCGGGCGGCATGGTCCGCCTGACCACCAAGCGCGGTTCGATCCGGATCATGGCCCGCGCCGACCGTGCCATTGCGCCGGACATGGTGTTCCTGCCCTTCGCCTATGTCGAGGCCGCAGCGAACATCCTCACCAACCCGGCCGTCGATCCGTTCGGCAAGATCCCCGAATTCAAGTACTCGGCGGTGCGCGTGGACCCATTGGACATGGCGGCGGAATAACGCCTGGACGGGACAGCCATCACGCCGTCCCGTTCACCTTTCCATAAATACTCGACTTATCCGGCGCTCAGTCGAAAAGCTTGCGCAGGGAGTTCAGGGCACGATCCTCGATCTTGTCCCTGACCGCATCCTCAAGGCTCTGACCCTCGCGGGCGTCAAGGTTCAGCCTTTCGCGCAGCTCTCGATCCAGACGCTCCTCGGCCCGGTCTTCCAGTCTTTCGCGCTCGTCCTTGAGGTTCAGATCCAGCGCCTTTTCCAGATCGGGGGTGATGCGCGGATCGGCCCAGGCCCCGCGGATGCGCACCGGGATGGCAATGCCCCGGCTCGTCTCGCCCTCCAGCAGCACCGGCGTGAAGAGGTAATCGATATCGCGTGCGCCCAACCCGATGCGCCCGGTGCCCTCGGCCCGCGCCAGCGGCAGCCGCATGGCAAGATCGCGATTGTAGAGGTTGCCGTCCTCCATGGTGAAACTGGCGCTCATCTCGTCGAAAACGGTCGTGCCGCCCGTCACATCGCCCGACCGCATGAGCCGGTCCAGATCGATGCCCGAGATCACGCCGCGCCCCGTGCCGATCCGTCCCGTTCCGGACAGCGAATTCATGATCGCGTGCACCGACTGACCCACGCCCAGAAAGTCCACGGTGCCGGTGGCGGTTGCGGCAAAGCGGGTGATCCCCATGGCGTCGGACAGGAAACGCTCCAGGTCCAGGCCCTCTGCGGTAAGATCGCCCCCGACGGACAGGCCGGACCGGTTGTTGGCCACGAATTGCCCGGTCAGCAGCCCGTCATAGGCGCGCACCTCTTGCAGTGCGAAGACCGCGCGCGACCGGTCCAGCGTGATCGTCAAGCGCGTTTTGCCAAACGTCAGATCGCCCAGATCGATGCTGTCGGCCACCAGCGCGACCTCGCCATTGGCCAGCGCCAGACCGCTGGCATCGATCGGCGTGCGCGACCATCCGCCGTCGGCCCCGCCGCTACCGGACCCACCCCCGTTGCCCCTGGCCGCGGCCAGATGCGACAGGTCGAGCGCGCCCGCATCAAGTTCGGCGCTGATGCGCGGCACGTCTTGCGACAGGTCGATATCGGCATCGCCCGAAATCGCGTTGCCGCCCAGGTCCAGCGCCATGTCGCGCACGCTCAGCCGCATCGCATCGGTCAGCGTGATATCGCCGCCGCCCGTCACAGGCGCGCCCAGCCCCTCGGGAATATCGACCGTCCCAAGGCCGAGCGCCGCAAGCAGCGCCGCTGTGTCGGACAGGTCGAGATCGAGCCGCCCCTGCAATTGCGGCGCCGCCGCGGCGCGCCCGTCAAAGGCGATACGCCCGCCCGGCCCCTCGATATCGGCCGCCACAGGCGTCACCGCCCCGTCGATGAACGCGCCCAGATGATCGACATGACCGGTAATCGTGACCGGATCACCGGCTTGCCGCAACACCGCTTTGACGGTGGCCCGCCCGTCGTAATCGGGCCAGCGCAGGTCGAAATCCATGTCGCGAACCGTTTGCACATCGCCGGTGCGATGATCCGTGTAGCGCAGGGACGCCGCCGTGATCAGTGCCCGGTCAAGCGTCAGCGACAGCCTGTTCGACGTCGCAGGCCCCGCCGCACCTTCTGCCTGGCCGGTCGTGGCCACGCCATCGACCCCGAGTTCCCAGTTCACCCGCCCATCCGCGGCCCGCTCCAGGCGGATATCCGGTGCGGCGATCTCCAACCCGGTTATGCGGATGTCACCGCGCAGCAGCGCCATCGGCTCGACCCCGATCTTGAGACTTTCCGCGCGCAGCAACGGCGTCTCCCCGGCCCAGTCGGCATTCGCCACCTCGACCGCGCCGGTGGCCACGCCGAGAACCGGGTATAGGCTCAGGGTCGTCTCGCCCGACAGGGTGACGGGGCGCCCGGCCGCGCGGGACAACTGGTCGGCGGCGATCTGCGCGATCCGCTCGCCCGGCAGGAACACAAGCGCACCAAGACCGACCGCCGCCATCACGACGACCGCTCCGATCAGACGAAAGATCCAACGCATGGTCCGGCCCCCTGTTCGCGAGTTGCGCGCCAGTCTAGGCGCGGCGCATTGGCGGGGGCAACCGCTTTCGCGGTCACGCGGTTGTCCCGATGCGCGGTGACGGGCCTATCTGTGATGCGTGCCCAGCCATCGCTGCCATTCGGCCGGCGACCCGCGAAAGACGTTGAGATCCACGCCCCCCTCGACCCCCGGCACGATCCCCGTACCGGTGTACTGCCAGAAGACCCAAGGCTGGCCGGGATAGACGCGGTCGGGTGTCTTTGCCACCGAGCGCAGCCAGAACTGGGCCCGGAGGTCGCCGATCCCGGTCTGCGCGTAAAACTCGGGTGTGGTGTAGATGATCGGGCGCTTGCCGTAGTGACGTTCAACGATATCGAGGAACACTCGCGCTTGCCGGCGCACCTCGGATGCGGGCGGGCGCACCGTGCAGGTGGGCGAGAACGGGTTCCATTCCAGATCGAGGACCGGCGGCAGCGCGTGGCCCCGGCGCGGCACGTTGCGGATGAACCAGCGCGCCTGCACCTCCGGATCCGTGCAGAAGTAGTAGAAATGATAGGCCCCGCGCGGCACGCCTTCGCGCGCTGCCAGCTGCCAGTTCCGGTCGAATTGCGGATCCTTCAGGTCGCCGCCCTCTGTCGCCTTGATATAGGCGAAGGCGACGCCCGACAGGCGCACCCGCCGCCAGTCGATCCGGTTCTGGTAACGCGCCACGTCGATTCCGTGCACCGGATAGGCGGCCGGTCCGCCGGGTCCGAAATCGATCGGGTCGTAATCGCCGAACGGGTTGCCCGCGGCGGCGGGCAGGGCGGCAAGGGCGACAAGAATGGCGAGCGCGCGCAGCATGATCGAGGCTCCCTCATGGATCATGCCCACGGGTTTACCCTGCCCGCCCTGCCCGGTCAGCACATTTGTGCGCCGTCAGGCCTTTTCCGCCAATTCGTCGTAACAGGCGAGCGCCTTGGCGGCATACATCATCGCCGGCCCGCCCCCCATCTGGATCGACATCGCCAGAACGTCGCCGATCTCGTCACGCGTGGCGCCCGCGCGGATCAGCGTCTCGACATGCAGCGCGATGCAGGGCTCGCATTTCGTGGCGACCGCGATCCCGAGCGCGACGAATTCCTTGGTCTTGAAATCGAGCGTGCCCCCCTCTTTCACGGCCTTGCCGAGCCCGCCGAAAGCGCGTGCGGTGTCGGGAATAAGCGCGTTCAGGCGGCGCAGGTTCTGTCGGGTGGTGTCGTTGGTCTCGGACCAGCTCATGTCGGGGCCTTTCGGTTCTGGGGGTGTCCGGCGCAGAAAACACCGCGTGCCAGTCGGGGCCTTGATCCAGATCAGGTGGCGCGCCGCGCCGCGAGAAACACGTTGTTGGCAGGCATGGCGCGGGTCTGTGTCAGGTCGAGGCCGCTTTCAGTCAGCCAACCCTCGACGTCGGCCACGTCCTTGTAGCCAAGCGTGGCGTCCTCGGCGACGAGGCTGGCGTGAAACCGCGCGTCACCGTCCGAGGTCGCGCGCCCCGCACGCAGGAACGGGCCGTAGATGGCGAACACCCCGCCGGGGGCGAGGGCATTCGCAGCCTCGGCGATCACCACCCGTCCCTCGGGCGTGCTGACCAGGTGCAGCAGGTTGACCAGCACGATCAGCGCCTGATCGCCATGCTGTGCGCCCCAACCCGCCGCGGTCGCATCCAGCGGTATCGCGGGACGCAGGTTGGCAAGGTCTGCGGCGTCGGCATGGGCGTCGATGCTGGCCAGACGGTCGGCGTCGATCTCGGTGGGCTGCCAGTCCAGCCCCGGCATCGCGCGGGCGAAGGCAACGACGTGCTGTCCCGTGCCGCTGGCGATCTCCAGCGCGCGCCCGGTCTCGGGTGCAATCTCGCGCAGCGCCCCGGTGATCGCGTCGGCGTTGCGCGCGGCGGCGGGGGCGTGCATCCGCGCATCCGCGCCTTGATGCGCGACAGAGGCGCTCGGGGGCAGGGTGCGCCGTGACACGCCTCAGCCCTCTTCGGTACGATCGGTGGCCGGGGGCGGCGCGGGTGTCAGCGCCGAGAGGCGCTCGTAAAGCGCGTCATCCATCGGGAAATCAAGCGCGGCGAGCGAGGGCGCGATCTGCGGCGCAGATCGCCCCGAGATCAGCGGCACCGGCGCGGCAGGATGATGCGCGGCCCACGCGACGGCCAGCGTCGCGGGGTCGGTGCCAAGCTCTTGTGCGATCGCGACAAGCCCCTCGGCGGCGTCGGTCATCCAGTCCTGCCCGTAGCGGATCGCGTAGCGTTCGTTGCCGGTCAGGCGCCCGGTCTCGCCCCGCGCGTACTTGCCGGTCAGAAGGCCGCCGGCCAGCGGTGAATACCCTGCCACGACCATGCCTTCGGATGCGGCCATCGGCAGGATCTCGACCTCGGCCTGCCGTTTCACGAGGCTGTACATCGGTTGCAGGATCGAGACCTGCAGGTCAAAGCGTGCCGCGATGCAGTCGGCCTTCATCACCTGCCACGCGGCGAAATTCGACAGACCCACATGGCGGATCTGCCCGCGCGATTTCAGATCCGCGAAGGTCTCCATGGTTTCCTGCAAGGGCGTGTCGGGATCAAAGCGGTGCAGGTAGAGGATATCGACCTGATCCATTCCCAGCCGACGGCGCGACTCTTCGAACTGGGTCAGAATGGTGTCGCGCCCCGCGCCGCCGGAATAGCCGGCCTTGGTGGCGATCACCAATCGGTCGCGATGCTTGTCCGCAAAGCGGCCCAGCAGGGTTTCGGCAGCGCCGTCGGTGTAAAGATGCGCGGTGTCGAAATGTGTGATGCCCGCGTCGAGGCAGGCGTCGAACATCGCGCGCGACGCGGCTTCGTCCGCCGTGCCGCCGAATTGCATCGTGCCAAACGCGAAGCGACTGGCGGGGGTTCCATCGGGGGAGGTGATCTGAATGCTCATGCCGGCCACGGTGCCATGGCCGCGCGGCAAAGGGAACAGGGTGATGCCCAGCAAAGCGACTGCGCGGGATCAAGCGGGTGTGAGCGGTGTCGCGGATGCAGGGGGCACCCGGTCAATCGCCACCACCGCCCGACGACCTTTCCCACCTGCAAGAGGGTCACCCTGTCGCTGCCGCCACCGTCATCACCGCAGGCGCTGGATCCCGCCGAGATCGCGCTGTTACCTTGCATCTCGGGGTTCGGGGCCTTACGCGGTACCCATTCGCCCGATGCAGGAGCCGGACCGCATGAAGATGCACGAGACGTTTCTCAAGCCGATGCACCCAGAGGGGCGGCGCTTCGTGGCGATCTTCGCCGCTGTCACGTTGCTCCTCTTTCTGGTCGCGGACGAACTGGGGTGGATCGGGGTCGGCCTGACGGTCTGGTGCTACTATTTCTTTCGCGATCCCGAGCGCGTGACGCCCGCGCGTCCCGGCGTGATCGTCAGCCCAGCCGACGGGATCGTCTCGCTGATAGAGCCTGTTGCGCCGCCCGCGGAACTGGGGCTGCCCGACACGCCCCTGACCCGTGTCAGCGTGTTCATGAGTGTCTTCGACTGTCACGTCAACCGCGCGCCGGTGGCCGGCACGGTGCAGGCGGTCGCCTATCGCCCCGGAAAGTTCCTAAACGCGTCGCTGGACAAGGCGAGCGCGGATAACGAACGCAACGGCGTGGTGATCGAGATGGCGGATGGCCGTGTTCTGCCGGTGGTGCAGATCGCCGGGCTGGTGGCGCGGCGCATCGTATGCTTCGTGGAGCGCGGCAAGACGCTGTCACGCGGCGAACGCTTCGGGCTGATCCGCTTCGGCTCGCGTCTGGATGTCTACCTGCCCGAGGGGGTCGTCCCGCAGGTGCGTGTCGGCCAGACCATGATCGCAGGGGAAACCGTGCTGGCGGAGCTGGACAGGTGACACGACGGTCCCGCAAAGAGGTCACGCTGGCGCAACTCTTGCCCAACATGCTGACCGTTGCGGCGATCTGCGCGGGCGTGACGGCGATCCGCATGGGGGTGCAGGGCGATTACGTACGCGCGGTGCAGCTCTTGTTGGTCGCCGGTGTGCTTGACGGCCTCGACGGGCGTCTTGCGCGGCTTTTGCGCAGTTCCAGCGCCATGGGGGCCGAGCTCGACTCGTTGGCCGATTTCCTGAATTTCGGTGTCGCGGCCCCGCTGGTGATCTACTACTGGGGCCTGCAGGACATGCGCCACGCGGGCTGGATCGCGGTGCTGTTCTTTGCGGTATGCTGTGTCATGCGTCTTGCCCGGTTCAATGTCAGCGCCAAGGAAGAGGCTTCCAAGGGATCGGGGGCGTATTTCACCGGCCTGCCGGCCCCTGCGGGCGCGCTTATGGCGATGCTGCCGCTTTTCGTGGCGTTCGCCCTGCCGGACTGGCCGCAACTGCCCTCGTGGCTGGTCGGGCTTTACATGGCCGGTGTCGGCCTTCTGATGATATCACCTGTGCCGATCTGGTCCTTCAAGCAGACCCGCATTTCGCGCGAGAACGTCAAGTTCTTTCTGTTGGGCTTTGCCTGCGTGGCGGCGGCCGTGGTGCTTTTCACATGGGCCGCGCTGATCGTGATGTGCCTGGCCTACATGGCGGTCGCGATCTGGGCGGCTCTCGTCTGGTATCCCCGGACGCGATCCGAAGATCTGCAATGAACGAGGTAACCGATGGAGCTTGACGCAGTTTCGAATTCATACGCCCGATGGGCGCCGGTTTATGACGCGACCTTCGGCCGGATCACCCAGGCCGGGCGCCGCGCCGCGGTGCGCCATATCAATACCCGCGGGGGTGACGTGCTCGAAGTGGGTGTCGGCACCGGCCTGTCGCTGGAGGCGTATGATCGCGGGTTGCGCGTGACCGGCATGGATTACAGCGAGGACATGCTGCGCAAGGCGCGCGCACGGGTGGCCAAGCAGGGCCTTACCCATGTCGCCGGGCTGCGCCAGATGGATGCCCGCGCGCTCGATTTTCCCGATGACAGCTTCGATACGGTCGCGGCCATGCACGTGGTCTCGGTGGTCCCCGAGCCCGAGGTGGTGATGTCCGAGATCGCCCGCGTGCTGCGGCCGGGCGGGCAGGTGGTCATCACCAACCATTTCAGGCACGACCGCGGACTATGGGCCGGGTTGGCGCGGGCGGTCTCGCCGCTTGAGAACATGCTGGGCTGGCAGTCGGATTTCGAGATGCAAACCGTGCTGCAGGACCCGCGCCTGCAGATCGCCATCCGCCGCGACCTGCCGCCGATGGGGCTGATGACCTTTCTGGTTCTGGAAAAGCGCGCCCACTGACCCGGCCCCGCGCCGGGCGCGGGGCCGTTCAGCGGTCGGATCACAGTATCAGTTCGGGATCTGGCCGCTGATCCCCTCGACGTAGAAATCCATGCCCAGAAGCGTGTCGTCATCGGCTGTCTCGCCTTCGGCCAGCCACGCGCTGCCATCCTGACGGGCGATCGGACCCGTGAAGGGGTGATACTCGCCCTCGGCCATCGACGCCTCCAGCGCCTGCGCCTCGTCGCGCACATCCGCAGGAACCGCATCGGTGATCTCGCCGATCTCGACCATGCCCTCGGCGATGCCGTGCCAGATCTGCTGGCTTTCCCATGTGCCGTCCATCACCGCCTGAACGCGGTCGATGTAATAGGGTGCCCAGTTGTCGATGATCGAGCTGACGCGCGGCATCGGCGCATATTCGGCCATGTCCGAGGCCTGTCCGAAGGTGATCACGTCACCGGCCTTTTCCGCAGCCGCCTGCGGCGCGGTGGAATCGGTGTGCTGCAGGATCACGTCCGCGCCCTGTTCGATCAGGGCGGTGGCCGCGTCGGCCTCCTTGGCGGGGTCGAACCACGTGTAGGCCCAGATGATCTTGAACTCGACCTCCGGGTTGACCTTGCGCGCATGCAGGAACGCGGCATTGATGCCGCGAATGACCTCCGGGATCGGGAACGAGGCGATGTAGCCGATGGTATCGGTTTCGGTCATCCGCCCCGCGATATGGCCCTGCACCGCGCGCCCCTCGTAGAAACGGGCCGAGTAGGTCGAGACATTGGGCGCGGTCTTGTAACCGGTGGCGTGTTCGAATTTCACGTCCGGGAACTTTTCGGCCACCGCCAGCGTCGGCTCCATGAAGCCGAACGAGGTGGTAAAGATCAGGTCCGCCCCCTGCAGCGCCATCTGGCTTATCGCGCGCTCGGCATCCGCACCCTCGGGGACGCTTTCCTGGTAGACAGTCTCGACACGGTCGCCGAAATGCTCTTCGACGGCGAGGCGGGCCTTGTCATGCTCGTAGGTCCATCCGCCGTCGCCGATCGGGCCGACATAGATGAACCCGACCTTGGTTCGATCCTGTGCCGCCGCACCCGCGGCGAGGCCGAGGACGACCGCGGCAGAGGTAAGTAGCCGTGTGATTTTCATGCGAAAACTCCTTGTTTGCATGGCTGTTTCATTGCGAAGCGTGAAAGGTGCGGCCCAGAGAGGCTGGCGCGCGCGACTTGTCGCCTGACATGGTGACCAGAACCAAGATGGTGACGAGATAGGGCGACATGGACAGGTACTCGACCGGGATCGCGACACCGGCGGCCTGCAGGTTGAGCTGCAGCACGGTAACCCCGCCGAAAAGCCATGCCCCGAGCAGCACGCGGCCCGCCTTCCACGAGGCGAAGACCACCAGCGCCAGCGCGATCCAGCCGGCGCCCGATGTCATGCCCTCGGTCCATTGCGGCACACGCACGAGGCTGAGATACGCCCCGCCAAGCCCGGCGCAGGCGCCGCCGAACAGGATCGCCAACACCCGGATACGCACGACCTTGTACCCAAGCGCATGCGCGGCGTGATGATTTTCGCCCACCGCGCGCAGGACCAGCCCCGCATGGCTGTGCCGCAGCATCCACCAAATCAAAGCGGTCAGCGCGAGGCCGAGATACACCACCAGATCATGCGAAAAGAGCACCTGCCCAAGGAACGGGATATCGCCCAGCACCGGGATATCCATCCGCGGCGTTGCCGGCGGCTTGATCCCGACATACCCCTGCCCCAGAAGCGCCGACAGACCCAGGCCGAACAGCGTCAGCGCCAGACCGCTGGCCACCTGGTTGGCCAGTGCGAACTGCGTGAGCAGCGCGAAAAGAAGCGACAGGGCGGCCCCGCCAGCCGCCGCCGCCGCGAACCCCACCAGCGGAGAGCCGGAATTGACCGCCACGGCAAAGCCGCAGATCGCCCCGGTGATCATCATGCCCTCGACCCCAAGGTTCAGCACGCCCGCGCGCTCGACCACCAGCTCGCCCAGTGCGGCCAGCAGGATCGGGGTCGCCGCCACCATCAGCGAGGCGAGCAGCAGTGCCGGGCTGATCGATCCCATGTCCATCAGGCGGCCTCTCGTTTTGCATGGCGGATGCGGTAATTGGTCAAGACATCCAGCGCCAGCAGGAAAAACAGCAGCATACCCTGAAACACCTGGATCGCGGCCGCCGGCAGGCCAAGCGACGATTGCGCGATTTCACCGCCGATATAGGTCAGCGCCATCAAAAGCCCGGCCAGCAGGATCCCCACCGGATGCAAGCGGCCCAGGAATGCCACGATGATCGCGGTGAACCCGTATCCCACGTTGAAATCTATGGTCACCTGCCCGGCGGGCCCCGACACTTCGAACATGCCCGCCAGCCCGGCCAGCGCCCCCGCCCCGCCCAGACAGACCAGGACCAGCCGCGCGGTGCGCACGCCGGCAAACCGCGCGGCGCGCGGCGCCTGCCCTGTCAGCCGGATGTGATAGCCCAGGCTGTGCCGGGTCAGCAGCACATAGGCAAGGATCACCGCGATGAACGCCGCGACCACCCCCCAATGCATGCCGCTCCCGGCGATCAGATCGGCGTTATGCGCGCTTTCATAGTCCCGCAGGTTGCGCGATCCGGGAAAGCCGCGCCCCTCGGGATTCTTCATCAGCCCAAGCGCCATCGCGGCCAGCAACTGTTCGGCCACGTAGACCAGCATCAGCGACACGAGGATCTCGTTGGTGCCAAAGCGCAGCTTCAGTACTGCCGGGATCATCGCCCAGATCCACCCGCCAAGCGCCCCCGCCAGCACCATCAGCGGGAAGATCAGCACGCTCTCGACCGGATAAAAGGCCAGTGCCACGCCCGCGCCGCCAAGCGCGCCCATGATGTACTGCCCCTCGGCCCCGATATTCCAGATCCCCGCCCGGAACCCGAGGCTGAGCCCGATGGCGATCAGCACCAGCGGCGCGCCCTTGATCAGCAGCTGCGGGCGGTAGTAATAGGCGAATTCCCCGAACAGCGGTTGCCAGAAGATCGTGGCGATCGCGGTGATCGGGTCCTTGCCGAGTGCCGCGAAAAGCGCCCCCCCGGCCAGCATGGTGATCACCACCGCCAGAAGGGGTGTCGCATAGGTCCAGACCGCCGAGGGCTGCGCCCGCAGTTCCAGCGTCAGCATGGCGCGCGCCCGTGCTTCTTCTTGGAAAAAATACCCGAATCCGACCGCTCAGGCATGCGCGGCCTCCGGTCCGTGGACGCCACCCATCATCAATCCGATCTCCTCGACCCCGAGGCCCTGTGCGGGCCGGATATCCGACAGGCGCCCGGCGTTGAGTGCGCCGAAACGGTCGGAGATTTCCATCAGTTCGTCCAGATCCTGGCTGATGCACAGGATCGCAGCACCATTCGTCGCCAAGTCCAGCAGCGCCTGTCGGATCGCGGCGGCGGCGGCGGCATCGACCCCCCATGTGGGCTGGTTGACGACCAGAACCGCGGGGCGCTGCAAAACCTCGCGGCCGATCACGAATTTTTGCAGGTTGCCCCCCGACAACGCGCGCGCGGCCACGTCCGGGCCGGGGGTGCGCACGTCGAACCGGGTGATGATCGCCCGCGCGAAATCGCGCGCCGCCCCCCACCGGATGAAGCCGTGCGACAGCAGCCCCTCGCGCTGAGCGCCGGTCATCAGGGCGTTTTCCGTCAGGCTCATCTCGGGGGCCGCCGCATGGCCCAGCCGTTGCTCGGGCGCGGTCAGCAGGCCCAGCCGGCGCCTTTCATTGGGGCCCAGCCGACCGATTGCCACACCGTTCATCCGGATCGTACCTGTGGTGCCCACGGTTTCGCCGGCAAGCGCCGACAGCAATTCGTCCTGTCCGCTGCCGGCCACGCCGCCTATACCCAGGATTTCGCCCTGCCGCACGGACAGGTTGATATCCTTGAGCGACGTGCCGAAGGCCGAGGGCGCGCGCATCGACAGCCCCGTGACCTCTAGCGCCAGATCACCCGGCGCGCGTGCCACGTGTTCAGGTGCGGCGAAGGAGGCGCCGACCATCATCTCGCCCATCTCGCGCGCCGAGGTCTCGCGCGGCACGCAGGTGGCCACGTTACGCCCCCGGCGCAGGATGGTTGCGCGGTCGCACAGGCTGCGGATCTCTTCCAGCTTGTGCGAGATGTAAAGGATCGCGACGCCTTCGGCGGTCAGCTGGCGCAGGGTGTGAAACAGGATCTCGACCTCCTGCGGGGTCAGGACGCTGGTCGGTTCGTCCATGATCAGCAGG
Source organism: Roseovarius tibetensis (assembly GCF_050896375.1). Classification (NCBI taxonomy): domain Bacteria; kingdom Pseudomonadati; phylum Pseudomonadota; class Alphaproteobacteria; order Rhodobacterales; family Roseobacteraceae; genus Roseovarius; species Roseovarius tibetensis. The sequence goes on along the minus strand of NZ_JBPBBB010000002.1, from coordinate 117,359 downwards.
CGCGGATCTTGCAACAGGCAGCGGATGATCTCGACCCGCTGACGCTCGCCCGCCGACAGGTCGCCGACGATCCGGTCCGGGTCGAGCGGCAGCCCGTAGGTCCGCGACACCTCGCGGATCCGCGCCGAAAGGTCGCGCAGCCGGGGCGGTTCCGCCATGCCGAGCGCCACGTTCTCGGCCACGCTCATCGCCTCGAAAAGCGAGAAATGCTGAAACACCATCGCCACGCCGGCCTTGCGCGCCGCGTTCGGATCGGCCGGGGCATAGGGCACCCCGTGCAGGTACATCCTGCCGCTATCGGGTTTCACGAGGCCGTAGATCATCTTGACCAGCGTCGATTTGCCCGCGCCGTTCTCGCCGAGGATCGCATGCACCTCTCCGTCGTGGATATCCAACGACACCGCGTCATTCGCGACGACCCCCGGATAGCCCTTGGTCAGGCTGGCAATACTGATAAGCGGCGAAGTCACGCGGTCGGGCCCCGGCTGCTGGCGGCATATGGGGCCGTCAGTAACGCAGCGTTGGTGTCAACGGCAATGGCCCAGTGCGGATTTGCGTGTCGCCGGGCACGCGATGCCGCCGGATTTGCGCGGGTTTTCATCAACGATCCGCCCCGCGGCGCGGTCAGGGACGGCTTTCGTTCCCCGCGGGCCGGGGCTAATGTCGATGCCATGACAAGCAATCCCCGATTCATCCATCTGCGCGTGCATACCGAATATTCCCTGCTCGACGGGGCGGTGCGGCTGAAGAAGCTGCCGGGCCTGTGCGCGGATTTCGACATGCCCGCCGTGGCCGTCACCGACACCAACAACATGTTCGCAGCCCTCGAATTTTCCGTCACCGCGCACGGGGCCGGAGTGCAGCCGATCATGGGCTGTCAGATGGATCTGGAATACCTGACGCCCGCCCCCGGAGAGCGCGCCAAGCCACCCGCGCCGGTGGTACTGTTCGCGCAAAACGAGGCCGGTTACCAGAACCTGATGAAGCTCAACTCGTGTCTTTACCTGCGCGGCGACGGGCAACTCGCGCATGTCACGGCCGACGAGTTGCAGCAGCATGCAGACGGGCTGATCTGCCTCACTGGCGGGCCTGACGGACCCGTGGGGCGGCTCTTGCAGGGCGGGCAGCGCCCGGCGGCCGAGACGCTTATGCGGCGGCTGGCGGGCGCGTTCGGCGACAGGCTTTACGTCGAATTGCAGCGCCACCCCGGCGACGGCGGCCCCCCCGAGGCCGAGCGTCAGACAGAGCGCGGGTTTGTCGAGATGGCCTATGCGATGGACCTGCCGCTGGTGGCCACCAACGACGTCCATTTCCCGAAATCCGAGATGTACGAGGCGCATGACGCGCTTCTTTGCGTGGCCGACGGCGCCTATGTCGATCAAAGCGAGCCGCGCCGCCGCCTGACCCCGCAGCACTATTTCAAGAGCCAGGACGAGATGGCGGCGCTGTTTGCCGACCTGCCCGAGGCGCTGGAGAACACTGTCGAGATCGCGAGGCGTTGCGCGTTCGGGGCCTATCGGCGCGACCCGATCCTGCCGCGCTTTGCCGATGACGAGGTCGACGAGCTGCGCCGCCAGGCGCAGGAAGGTTTGCACAAACGGCTGGCGGTCATCCCCCATGCCGCCTCGGTCGAGGAGTACGAAAAACGCCTCGACTTCGAGCTGGGCATCATCGAGGGCATGGGATTTCCCGGCTACTTCCTGATCGTGGCCGATTTCATCAAATGGGCCAAGGATCACGACATCCCGGTCGGGCCGGGCCGTGGCTCGGGCGCGGGCAGCCTCGTGGCCTATGCGCTGACCATCACCGATCTCGATCCGCTGCGCTACAACCTGCTGTTCGAGCGGTTCCTGAACCCCGAGCGGGTCAGCATGCCCGATTTCGACATCGATTTCTGCATGGATCGCCGCGAGGAGGTGATCCAGTATGTCCAGCAAAAATACGGCCGCGACAAGGTCGGCCAGATCATCACCTTCGGTGCTCTGTTGTCCAAGGCGGCGGTGCGCGATATCGGGCGCGTGCTGCAGATGCCTTACGGGCAGGTGGACCGGCTGTCGAAGATGATCCCGGTCGAGGGCGTCAAACCCGTCAGCATCGAACAGGCCCTCAAAGACGAGCCGCGCCTGAAACAAGAGGCCGAGAAGGAAGAGGTCGTGGACCGGCTGCTGACCTATGGCCAGCAGGTTGAAGGGTTGCTCAGGAACGCCTCGACCCACGCCGCAGGCGTGGTGATCGGCGACCGCCCGCTGGACGCCCTTGTGCCGCTTTACCAGGATCCGCGCGCCGACATGCCGGCGACGCAGTTCAACATGAAATGGGTCGAACAGGCGGGGCTGGTGAAATTCGACTTTCTCGGGCTGAAAACCCTGACCGTGATCCAGAACGCGATCGAACAGATCCACGCCGAGGGGCGCGACCTGCACACAGCACAGGGCGGCAGCACGATCTACACGCCCAATCCGGGCGCCGAGAACGATATCGGACAGATCCCGCTGGATGACCCGGCGACCTACGCGCTGTATTCCCGCGCCCGGACCGTCGCCGTGTTCCAGGTGGAAAGCTCTGGCATGATGGATGCGCTCAAGCGGATGAAGCCCACCTGCATCGAGGATATCGTGGCGCTTGTGGCCCTTTACCGGCCCGGCCCGATGGAGAACATCCCGAAATATTGCGAGGTCAAGAACGGCCTCAGCGCGCGCGATAACCTGCACCCGTCGGTCGATCACATCCTGGACGAGACCCAGGGCATCATCGTCTATCAGGAACAGGTGATGCAGATCGCGCAGGAAATGGCGGGCTATTCGCTTGGGCAGGCCGACCTGTTGCGCCGTGCCATGGGCAAGAAGATCCAGGCGGCGATGGATGCCGAACGCCCCAAGTTCCTCGAAGGGGCCGGCAAGAACGGTGTCGACACCGACAAGGCGATCGAGGTCTGGAACCTGCTGGACAAGTTCGCCAATTACGGCTTCAACAAGTCGCATGCCGCCGCCTATGCCGTGGTCAGCTACCAGACCGCGTGGCTGAAAACGAACCACCCGGTAGAGTTCATGGCCGGGGTGATGAATTGCGACATCCATCTCACCGACAAGCTGGCTGTCTATTTCCAGGAGGTGAAGAAGGGTCTCGGCCTGCCATGGGCGGGGCCGTGCGTGAATCGGTCCGAGGCGATGTTCACCGTGCGGCAGGGGCGGCTGCACTACGCGCTCGGCGCGCTCAAGAACGTCGGCGTCGAGGCGATGAAGCTGATCGTCGAAGGCCGCGCCGACCGGCCCTTCGCCACGCTCTACGACATGGCGCGGCGCGTCGATCTCAAGCGGATCGGCAAGCGGCCGCTGGAAATGCTGGCGCGTGCCGGGGCCTTCGACGAACTTGACCGCAACCGCCGCCGCGTTTTTGAGAGCCTCGAGGCGCTGACGAACTACTCGGCCGCCATTCACGAGCAGAAGCACTCCAGCCAGGTTTCGCTGTTCGGCGAGGCGGGCGATGACCTGCCCGAGCCGCGGCTGGTGCCGGTCGAGGATTGGCTGCCCGCCGAACGCCTGACCGAGGAATTCCGCGCCGTGGGCTTCTACCTGTCGGGCCATCCGCTGGACGATTACATGACCGTGCTCAAGCGGCAGGAGGTCAAGACGCTGGACGAGGTGACGGCGCGGGTCGAGCACGGGCCGGCGCTGGTCAAGATGGCCGGCGTCGTGGCCGGCCGGCAAGAGCGCAAGTCGGCGCGCGGCAACCGCTTTGCCTTCGCGCAGTTGTCCGACACCACCGGCGGCTACGAGGTGACGATCTTTTCCGACGTGCTGGAGAAATCCCGAGAGTTCCTGGAAACCGGCGCGCAGGTCGTCATCACCGCCGAGGCGACGCTGGAAAGCGACCAGTTGAAACTGCTGTGCCGCGCGGTGCAACCCATCGACGGGATGGTCGCGAATGCCGGGGCCGTCGGCCTGCGCATCTTCGTGGATCAGCCGGGGGTGATCGGATCGGTCGCCACGGTGCTGGAAGGGGCCGCAAGGACGGCGCGCGCGGGTGCGCCGGGACCGATCCATTTCCGGGTGATGGGCGACGGGCTGCCCGGCGAGGTCGAGATCGACAGCGGCGTCGAATACCCCGTCACCCCGCAAATCAAGGGCGCGATCAAAAGCCTGAGCGGCGTGATGATGGTCGAGGAGATCTAGTAATGCGGCGGCGGCGTGTCAGCCAGCACCACGCTGCCCCCGTCATCCTCCTGTCGCGCCGCTTCGCGCTCCAGCAGCATCTGCACACGGGCGCGCAGCCAGTCGATCTCGCGGTCCTGCCGCGCGATCACGTCGGACAGGTCATCAACGGCGCGCATCAGGTGGGCCAGCTTTTCCTCGATATCGCTCATGCAAGGGGTTTACGCGCGGGCTGGCGGGCGGTCAATCACGCCGTCCGCCTTGCCCCTGCGCGACCCTTCGGCTAGACCGCGCCGCGACAGCCGCCGCAAGGATCAACCCATGGCCAAACCCCGCAAACAGCCGCGCCCCAAGGCAGAAACGCCGAAAGGGTTCCGCGATTATTTCGGCACGGATGTGACCGAGCGCGCCGAGATGCTGAACGCCATCGCCGGGGTCTATCATCGCTACGGCTTCGACGCGCTGGAATCGAGCGCCGTCGAGACGGTCGAGGCGCTTGGCAAGTTCCTGCCCGACGTTGACCGGCCCAATGACGGCGTGTTCGCATGGCAGGACGAGGACGACACGTGGCTTGCCCTGCGCTATGACCTGACGGCGCCGCTGGCTCGCGTCTATGCCCAGCACCGCAACGATCTGCCGACGCCCTACCGCCGTTACGCCATGGGACCGGTCTGGCGCAACGAGAAACCGGGCCCGGGCCGGTTTCGCCAGTTCTATCAATGCGATGCGGACACGGTTGGCACGAGCAGCATGGCCGCCGACGCCGAGATCTGCGCGATGCTCGCCGACACGCTTGAGGCCGTGGGGATTGAGCGCGGCGATTACGTGGTGCGGGTGAATAACCGGAAGGTTTTGAACGGGGTGTTGGAGGTCGCAGGGCTGTTTGATCCATCCGAGCCAGAGCGTTTTGCCCATGAGCGCGGGATCGTCCTGCGTGCGATTGACAAGTTGGATAGGCTGGGACCTGTCGGTGTGCGGGAGTTGCTGGGCCAAGGACGCCGCGACGACTCAGGTGATTTCACCAAAGGGGCGGCTCTTTCAGATTCACAGGCAGAGATTGTCATGCGTTATGTTCAAGCGACCGAAAGCATTGAACAAGAACTGCACGATCAATCCATGATCGCACATCGTCATGGGTCGAGCTATTCGGTGGCGTTGCAAAAGGCATCTTGGTCTGAAGATCCCGAAATGAATCGAAAGTTCGAAATTGGAAGCGAAGAGAAATCCATAAGAAATGAATTTACTGTTAAGTACTTGAATGAGATCGTTTCGGACTCAGTGGTAGGTGTTGAAGGCGTCTCCGAACTCGAAGAGATAGCGACCCTTCTTGCCGCCCAAGGCTACAATGCAGATCGCATCATCATCGACCCCTCGGTCGTGCGCGGTCTCGGCTACTATACCGGTCCCGTCTATGAGGCGGAATTGACCTTTGAAATCCTTGACGAAAAAGGCCGTCCGCGCCAGTTCGGCAGCGTTGCCGGCGGCGGGCGGTATGATGATCTGGTTAAGCGCTTCACCGGGCAGGCGGTGCCGGCCACAGGCGTCTCGATCGGGGTGGACCGTTTGCTCGCTGCCTTGCGCGAAAAGGGCCGCATGGACACCACGGCGCAGGGTCCCGTCGTTGTCACGGTGATGGATCGCGCCCGGATGGCCGAGTATCAGGCGATGGTGGGCGAGTTGCGGCAGGCGGGCATCCGTGCCGAGGTTTATCTCGGCAACCCCAAGAACTTTGGCAACCAGATGAAATATGCCGACCGGCGCGGCAGCCCCATCGCGATCATCGCGGGCAGCGACGAGTTCGACAAGGGCGTGGTGCAGATCAAGGACCTGATCCTTGGCGCGCAACTGGCCGAGAACGCCACGCTGGAGGAATGGAAGGAACGCCCCAGTCAGATCGAGGTGCCGCGTGCCGGGCTCGTTGAAAAGGTGCGCGAAATGCTGGCGGTGCAGGGATGATCCCCGACCGCGCCGCGACCCTGGCCGAGGCCGCGCGCCTGCGCAGTCTGTTCGAGTCGGCGGGCGCGCAGCCGGTCGAGACCGCGATCCTGCAACCGGCCGAGGCGCTGCTCGATCTTTACGGTGAGGATATCCGCGCGCGGGCTTATGTCACCTCGGACGCGCTGAGGGGCGAGCAGATGTTGCGCCCCGATTTCACCGTGCCGGTGGTGCAGATGCACATGCAGCACGGCGCCGAACCGGCGCGCTACACCTATTCCGGCGAGGTGTTCCGACGTCAGGAAGAGGACCCCTCGCGCGCCAACGAATATATTCAGGTGGGCTACGAGATCTTCGAGCGTGACGCGCCAGAGGCCGCGGACGCCGAGGTTTTCTCGATGGTTTTCAATATGCTGCGCCCGCTTGGCCTGCGCGCGGCGACCGGCGATATCGGCATCCTCATGGCCGCTGTCGAGGGGTTGCGCACGACCGAGCGGCGCAAGGCGGCACTGCGGCGCCATATCTGGCGGCCGCGCCGGTTCCGTGCGCTGATCGACCGTTTTTCCGGACGTTCGCCGATGCCCGAGGCCCGTGCGGCGCTTCTGGCGGCGGACGATCCCATGGCGAAAGCCGGTCCCGTGGTCGGCTTGCGCACCCGCGATGAAATCAAAAGCCGGATCACGGCCTTGCGCGAGGATGCGGCAACCGCCCCGATCGCCCGCACCGAGGTCGATCTGCTCGACGCGATTCTGGCGGTGCGCGAGACCAGCGACAACGCGCTGGAGCGACTGCGCGACATCGCGGTGGACATGGAGGCGATCCAGCCCGCGGTCGAACGGCTGGCGCGGCGGCTCGACGCGCTGGAGGCACGCGGGCTGGATATCACCACGCTCGATTTCGAAGCCAGTTACGGGCGAACGCAGATGGAATACTATGATGGCTTTGTCTTCGGGTTCCATGCAGAAAAACGCCCCGACCTGCCCCCGGTGGCAACCGGCGGGCGCTATGATGCGCTGACCCGGCAGCTTGGCGCGGGCGGTGAGATTCCGGCCGTGGGCGGGGTGATCCGACCGGGTCTGGTGCTCAGCCTTGGAGGCGCGGCATGAGCCTGAAACTGGGGGTGCCGTCGAAGGGGCGGCTGATGGACAAGACCTTTGACTGGTTCGCACGGCACGGCATCGAACTGGGCAAATCCGGTTCTGACCGTGAATATGCCGGATTCGTTCAGGGTATCGATAATGTCGAGCTTATCCTGCTTTCGGCGGGCGAAATCCCGCGTGAACTGGCGGCGGGGCGCATTCATCTGGGGGTCACGGGCACCGATCTGGTGCGCGACACGCTGGGACAGTGGGAGAACCTTGTCGCGGAACTGGCCGAACTGGGCTTTGGGCAGGCCGACCTTGTGCTGGCCGTGCCGCGCGCCTGGGTCGATGTGAGCTGTCTGGACGATCTTGATGCCGTGGCCGCCGCGTTTCGGTCAAAGCACGGGTTCCGGTTGAGAATTGCCACGAAATACCATCATCTCGTGCGCAATTTCCTGCGCGAGAACGGGGTCGCGGATTACCAGTTGATCGACAGTCAGGGCGCGACCGAGGGCACCGTCAAGAATGAAACCGCCGAAGCAATCGCGGATATCACGTCCAGCGGGGATACCCTGCGGGCCAACCATCTGAAAATACTGGATGATGGCGTGATTCTGAAGTCGCAGGCGACCCTGTTCAAGTCGCGCGTCGCCCCGATGGAAGATGCCGACCGTCACACGTTGAAGGACCTGAAGGATCGGCTCGATCTCGACTGACGTCGCGGACGCAGGGTTGTTTTCAGCCTGAAATGGACGCACGGGCGGTGCAATGAAAAAAGGCGGCCCGTGGGGCCGCCTTTTGGCGTCGCATGATCCGGGGATCAGAACCGGAAGGTTGCCCGCGCCTGAACCGTCGTCACATCGACGTCGACTGTGGTCGAACCGAAATCGTCGAACTGGTGATACAGAACTTCACCACCCAGCGAGATGTTGTCGGTCACGAGGTGCTCGTAGCCGGCACCGACGAAGTAACCGTCATCGTCGCCCAGATTGTCGGTGTCCGCCCAAGCGTAACCGCCGGTCGCATAGGCCAGCCCGTTGCCGATCTTGTAGCCGCCGCGCAGCTTGGCGCGGAATACGTCCTCGACCGAGGCAACTGTGCCGACATCAATGTCGGTGAAATCGTAGTCGAGGCCGGCACCGATCACGAAGCCGTTCTGCAGGTCATAGTCGTAGCCGCCGACAAGACCACCGATCACGCCGTCATCGCTGCTGATGCCGCTGGGATCGACATTGGCATAGCCAAGCTGTCCACCACCGTAGAATCCGGTCCAGTCGGGCGATGCCGGTGCGGCGGGAACGGGTGCCGGGGCTTGGACCATCGGCTCGGGAGTGGGCTCGCTCACGTTGCCTGCGAGGGCGGGTGCGGCGAGAAATGCGGCCACTGTCGCCAGGGCTGTTGTTGTCTTAAGCATCTGAGTTCCTTTCATAATTTCTACGCCTCTTGGATCAAAAAGATCATCGGGGCACGGTTACAACCGTTATGAATGCATATCGTTCCACAGACGTGTCTGGACAAGGGGCTGGGGAGGCCAAAACGATCACAGCATGGTGAGGGGCAGGATCATGCGCATTTGTCGGGAAAAATCCGCGGAAATCCGCGCATGCGTTGTATAAATCACTCACTAGACGTATATCTTCCGGGGTCAGGGTTGAATGTGAATTCTCACGGTGTCGGTGGTCCAGCCATCGACAGAGCAGTGCGCGCGGACGAAGATATCCCCGGTGACGTCTTGCAGGTCGAGATCGACGAGCGCGCGGGTAAAGGGCTGCTCATCGACATGCGGATGGTGCAGCACCCGATGGCCAAGCCGGGTGCCAGCCTCATCGCGCACGTCCCACCCGTCGGCGTAATGCGCCCAGCCCGTATCGGGATGGCGCAGCGTGACATCCACCCGCCAGGATGTGCCGGTCTGCGTGGCCGTGGCATCGACGATTTCCGGCGGCTCGGCCGTGGCGGCGGAGGCGACGAGAGTGACAAACGCGATCAAAGGGATCTGCTTCATGCGCCGATCATAGCGTGTGTGCCGCGACAGCGGGGTCACGTCTTCGTGTCGTCATCCCCTGGCATGTCCGGACGCATCAGGACGGTGCGCGAGGTCGAGGCGAATTCGCGGCGCAAGAGCACCAGTGCCGTGATCCCGGCCGCCGCGATCAGCGCATAGGCCCCCAGAAGCCACGCGGCCGCCGCAAGCGCGCAATAAAGCGACCGCAACCCGCGATTGAACCCGCGTGCAGCGGTGATGTTGATCTCGGCGGCCTTGGCTGCGCGGGTCAGGGCCGCGGGGTGATCGCGGGTATTGGGCACAGCGCCCATCATCACGGCGCAATAGCCGAACAGCCGGTTCGACCAGACGAATTTAAGGAACGCGTTGACGAGGAAGACCACGATCAGCAGGATCTTGACCTCCCAGACCAGCACGGGTTGCTGACCGGCGGTCAGATCCTCGGCGACGCCCATGACCCGTTCGAGATCGCCCAGCAGTGCCAGCGTGCCGCCAATGGCGATCAGCGTGGCCGAGGCAAAGAACGAGGTGCCCTGCCGCAATTGCCCGATCACCTGGGCATCGAAGATGCGCGGATCGCGGTCAACGAATTGCACCATCCATTCGCGACGGTAATTGGCCATCAGGTTCGAGGTCGAGGGCCAGCGGCGCGGCGCATTCTCGATCAGCAGGGTTGTCCCCATCCAGACGAACAGCAGGAACGCCACGCCCAGGGCATCAAATGGCGTCAGCACCGAAAACTCTGACGGCAGGCCCGTCATCGCCGCGCTCAGAACGGACGTGCGACGACGGCCCAGAGAACCGCGATCACGCCCAGAACACTGATTTCGTTGAAGATACGCAGGTAACGGTCGCTTTCGGTAAACACACCCCTGCGGGCGCGCAGGACCAGTCGCCCGGTCCAGCCGTAATGCGCTGCAAGCGCCAGCACCAGCGCGGTCTTGAGATGCGTCCAGGCCGGCCAGCCCCACCAATGCGCCAGCACCAGCCCGGTGGCGATGCCGATCACCCCCAGCCCCAGCGAAAAGCGGTACAGCCGGATGGTCAGATCGCCCAGCGGGCCGAATTCGCCCAGCCGGTCCCATTCGCGGTGCCAGTAGATCAGGGCGCGGGGGACGGCGAAGATCGACGTCACCCAGCCCATCACGCACAGAAGATGTATGATCTTGACCCAGTCCATGCGCGTCGTTTGCCCGACTGCGGCCCCGCATGCAAGTTTTACCCGGCCGCAGGGCGCATGAATGACTCGCGAAACCCGCGAATTGGCGATAGATGTTGACCAATTGGAGGAGATGCCGATGCAGATGCCCGTTCCGGACCCCGAGATCCAGTCGCGCAAGGCCGCCTTGGTGACGCGCCTGCGTACGGTGCTGCCCGAAGGCGCGGTGATCGACGACGTCGCCGAGACACGCGCCTATGAATGCGATGCGCTGACCGCCTACAAGTGCCCGCCGATGGCGGTGATTCTGCCCGCCTCGACCGACGAGGTGAGCCGGGCGCTGGCGATCTGCCACCAGATGGGCGTGCCGGTCGTGCCGCGCGGATCGGGGACATCGCTGGCCGGGGGCGCGTTGCCGACGGCGGATTGCGTGATCCTTGGCGTGGCGCGAATGGCCGAGGTGATCGAGACCGATTACGAGAACCGCGTGATCCGGGTGCAGACCGGGCGCACCAATCTGAGCGTCACCGGCGCCGTCGAGGAAGAGGGGTTTTTCTATGCCCCCGACCCGTCAAGCCAGCTGGCCTGCGCCATTGCCGGCAATATCGCGATGAATTCCGGCGGCGCGCATTGCCTGAAATACGGGGTGACGACCAACAACCTGCTTGGCGTGACGCTGGTGCAGATGGACGGCACCGTGGTCGAGCTGGGCGGCGCGTATCTGGATGCCGACGGCTATGACCTGCTGGGGCTGATCTGCGGGTCCGAGGGGCAGCTTGGCGTGGTGACCGAAGCAAGCTTGCGCATCCTGCGGGCCCCCGAGGGCGCGCGCCCGGTGCTGATCGGTTTTGATTCGAGCGAAGTCGCCGGGTCCTGTGTGTCGGACATCATCAAGGCCGGCGTGCTGCCGGTGGCGATCGAGTTCATGGATCGCCCCTGCATCCGAGCCACCGAGGATTTCGCACAGGCGGGGTATCCCGACTGCGAGGCGTTGCTGATCGTCGAGGTCGAGGGATCGGAGGCCGAGATCGACGAACAGCTTGCCCTGATCGAGGCGATTGCGCGCACACATGATCCCGTCGCCCTGCGCCAGAGCCGGTCGGCCGCCGAAAGCGCCGCGATCTGGACGGGGCGCAAGTCGGCATTCGGGGCGATGGGGCAGCTGGGCGATTACATGTGCCTCGATGGGACCATCCCGGTCGGCGAACTGCCGTATGTCTTGCGCCGGATCGGCGAGATGTCGGCGGAATTCGGTCTGGGTGTGGCCAACGTGTTTCATGCCGGCGACGGCAACATGCATCCGCTGATCCTGTACGATGCCAACGCCCCCGGAGAGCTGGAGCGCTGCGAGGCGTTCGGCGCGGAGATCCTGAAACTGTGCGTCGAGGTCGGCGGATGCCTGACCGGAGAACACGGCGTCGGTATCGAGAAGCGCGACCTGATGTCGCATCAATACGGACCCGACGATCTGGCCGCGCAGATGGACGTCAAGGACGTGTTCGACCCGAAATGGCTGCTCAACCCCGCCAAGGTGTTTCCGCTGGACGTGTCGGATGCGCGGCGCATTGCATGACGCGGATGCACGCGGCTGCGTCGGTGGATTTGGGTATTTGAACCAAGAAGAAACCGCATGACACCAGAGACCGAAGACGAACTTGCCGGAATCATCAAGGCGGCCGACGGCCCGCTGCGCATCGAGGGGGGCGGCACCCGGCCCCTCGGGCGGGCGTCGAACGGCGCACGGCTGAGCACGGCCGGATTGCGTGGGATCAGGCTTTACGAACCGGGGGCGCTGACGCTGGTTGCGGGCGCCGGCACGCCATTGGAGGAGATCGAGGACGCGCTTGCCGCAGAAGGTCAGCGACTGGCCTTCGAGCCGATGGATCATCGTGGATTGCTGGGTACCCAAGGTGTTCCGACCCTTGGCGGCGTCGTGGCCGCGAATGTCAGCGGCCCGCGCCGCATACAGGCCGGGGCAGCCCGCGATTTCCTGCTGGGTGTGCGCCTTGTCGACGGGCAGGGGCGGATCATCCGCAATGGCGGGCGGGTCATGAAGAACGTCACTGGCTATGATCTGGCAAAGGTGATGGCGGGAAGTTACGGCACGCTGGGCGTCCTGAGCGAGGTGGCGCTGAAGGTGCTGCCCGCGCCGGGCTGCACAGGCACCTTGCGGCTTTACGGGTTGAGCGATCCCGAGGCTGTCGAGGTGCTGTGCCGTGCGCTGGGGTCGCCCTACGAGGTGACCGGCGCGGCGCATCTGCGACCGGGACCGGGCGACCCGCCGGTTACGTTGCTTCGGCTGGAAGGTTCGGAGGCGTCGGTCGCGTACCGCGCGGAACGCGTTCAGGCCATGCTGTCGGGGGTCGGGGCATGCACGCTGGACACCGATTCCGACTGCGTCGCGGCCGATTGGCGTCAGGTGCGCGATGTCGCCCCCTTTCACGGGCGCACCGGCGATGTCTGGCGGGTGTCTGTGAAACCCACCGACGCGCCGGGGATCGTGGCCGATCTGCCGGACGCGCAGGCGCTGTACGACTGGGGTGGAGGGCTGATCTGGCTGCTGGTGCCCGAGGGCGCCGCGGCCCCCGAAATCCGTGCCGCGGTCGGCGCGCGCGGCGGACATGCCATGCGGGTGCGGGGCGATCGCAGCCGTGCGGCGTTTGGCCCGCGGCCCGCGCCCGTCGAGGCGCTGGAGAACGGGTTGCGGCACAAGTTCGACCCGCGGGGTATCCTAAACCCCGGTTTGATGGCCCGGATGGAGAGCGCATGAAGACCGAATTCACGCCCGAGCAACTGGCCGATCCGAAGATCGCGCGCGCCAACCAGATCCTGCGATCCTGCGTGCATTGCGGGTTCTGCACCGCGACCTGCCCGACCTACCAGGTGCTGGGCGACGAGCTGGACAGTCCGCGGGGCCGAATCTACCTGATCAAGGACATGCTGGAGAATGACCGCGTCCCGGATGAAAAGACGGTGCTGCATATCGACCGCTGCCTGTCGTGCCTGGCCTGCATGACGACCTGCCCGTCGGGGGTGCATTACATGCATCTCGTGGATCAGGCGCGCGAATATATCGAGGAACGGTACCGCCGGCCGCTGTCGGACCGGGCGCTGCGCTGGGTGCTGGCGCGGATCCTGCCCTATCCGGGGCGGTTCCGGCTGGCGCTGCTGGGGGCCAAGATCGGCCGGCCCTTTGCGCGGCTGATGCCCGATGCGCGGCTGCGCGCGATGCTCGACATGGCGCCCAAGCGCATCCCGCTGGTCAGCCGCAATGACGCGCCACAGGTATTTCCCGCGCAAGGCGCGCGCGTCAAGCGCGTGGCGCTGATGACCGGCTGTGCGCAGCGCGCGCTCAACACCGATATCAACGATGCCACGATCCGCCTGCTGACGCGGGCAGGCTGCGACGTGGTGGTGGCCGACGGCGCGGGCTGTTGCGGGGCGCTGACCCATCACATGGGCAAGACCGCCGAAAGCCATGCGAGCGCCGCCCGCAACATCACCGCATGGGCGCGCGAGATGGATCGCGAGGGCCTTGACGCGGTAGTGATCAACACCAGCGGTTGTGGGACAACGGTGAAGGATTATGGGCACATGTTCCGCCTTAGTCCGCTGGCCGAGGAGGCCGCAAAAGTCAGCGCGATTGCCATGGATGTGAGCGAATTCCTCATCCAGCTCGACCTGTCGGAGGGGGACGACAAAGAGATGGTCGTCGCCTATCACGCCGCCTGTTCGTTGCAGCATGGTCAGCAGATCAAGACATATCCCAAGGATCTGCTCAAACAAGCCGGGTTCCGGGTGGTGGAGCCCGCCGACGCCCATCTGTGCTGCGGATCTGCGGGGACCTACAACCTGATGCAGCCGGCGATATCCGGCCAGCTCAAGACCCGAAAGATCCGAACGCTGGAGGCGAAAAACCCGGACGTTATCGCCGCCGGCAATATCGGGTGCATGATGCAGATCGGGTCGGGCATCGGGGTGCCGGTGGTGCACACGGTCGAATTGCTCGACTGGGCCACCGGGGGTCCGAAGCCGCCCGCGCTGTCGGATGCGCCGCGCGCGGTTTCGGGGGTTCCCGTCCTGCGCTGATCCGGGCATAGTTCGCATACCATGTCCACGCGCCGACAGGCGCACACCCCCGCGCCGGAGGTCGAATGCTGCGTCTGTTCCTGTGCTTCGTCTGTTTTTGGGTCACGCTTGGTGGCGCCGTGGCCGCGCAGGACAGCCATTTGCAGCGCCTCGATATAGGTGACACGGCCCGCCAGTGGCAGGCGGTGGGCCGGCTGGATCTGAACGGGCGCGGGCTTTGCACGGGGGCGCTTGTCGCGCCCGACCTTGTCCTGACCGCCGCGCACTGCCTGTACGACCGTGACACCGGTATGCGTCTGAACCCCGCGCGAATCGCTTTCAGGGCCGGGCTGCGCGACGGTCGGGCCGTCGCCGACCGCCCCGTGCTGCGTGCCGTGATACATCCCGATTACGCCTTCGACGCGGGTGTGACGGCGGCGCGCGTGCGCCATGACGTGGCGCTACTGGAACTGGCCGCGCCGATCGACACCGCCCGCGTGACCCTGTTCACGACCGGCGATCAGCCGCGCCCGGGCGAGACGATCGGCGTCGTGAGCTATGCGCGCGGCCGGGCCGAGGCCGCGTCGTTTCAGAATGCCTGCACCGTGCTGGCGCAACAGGAAGGGATGCTGGTGATGTCCTGCGATGTCGATTTCGGATCGAGCGGCGCGCCGGTATTTTCCTTTGCGGGCGGGCGGCCGCAGATCGTGTCGGTGATCTCGGCCATGGCCGAGGTCGAGGGGCGCAAGGTCTCGCTTGGCATGCGCCTCGTGGATCCGCTGCGGGTTCTGCGCGCGGCGCTTGAGGCCGGGCAGGGGGTTTTTCCCCGGACCGTGCAGACCCCCGAAAAGGACGCGATCATCGCGCGCCATTGATCCGTACGGCTCTTGACAGGGGGTCGGGCGCTTCCCATTTCAAACTCGCCTCGGTGCCTGAAATTTGGGCCGGGGCGTCACCGGCCTGTCCCGTGCGGGAAGGTCGGCATCAAAGTATCGCTCAAAGGAGGATGACTTATGCGTAACTTCGATCTTGCACCGCTGTACCGTGCGACCGTCGGCTTCGATCAGGTGGCCGACCTGCTGGACCGGGCCATGGCCAGCGACATGTCGCAGCCCACCTATCCGCCCTACAACATCGAAAAGACGGCTGACGATACCTACCGCATCTCTATCGCGGTCGCGGGTTTCTCTGCCGATGATCTCAACGTCGAGGTGAAGGACGGCGCGCTTGTCGTGTCGGCCCGCAAATCCGACGAGGACCGGAATCGCAGCTACCTGCATCGCGGGATCGCCACCCGAGCGTTCGAGCGGCGGTTTCAGCTTGCCGATCATGTACACGTGACAGGGGCAGCCCATGCGGACGGGATGCTGCATATCGACCTAGAACGCGAGATGCCCGAGGCCCTGAAACCGCGCCAGATCAGCATTTCGCGCGACGTGCCGTCGGTATCCAAGGATGTCGTGGACGCTGAAAAGGTGAACTGACGCGGCGTGATCGCTGCCAAGACGTCTGCGCCCGGTCGGCTTCATGCCGATCGGGCTTTTTCATGCGTCATGCGCCACGGTGGGCACTGCCGCTGCGCGACATCATGGGGGCGACGCGCATCGCGCGCGCATGACCTGACGCGCCGCGCGTCGTTGGATCAGGGTTGGCGCGCCTCAAGCAGGATCTTGTCCCCGTCCCCGATCAGGACCAACGCGCCGTCGTCGGTGATGTCGAAACGTTCGACCTGTTCAAGCGCATCGAGCATGCGGCGTTCCTGATCCATCAGGGCGTCGTCGCAGGCCATCATCGTGCTGCCCATGGCACCAAAGCGCAGGCCCTCTCCGGTCAGGTTGAAATTGCCGATCAGCCGGTTGCAGCCGCTGCTGCCCGCAACCCGCCCCGGCGGCAGGAAATTGAGCGACAGGCGTTCGGGCTCGACCAGATCCGCCTCGCCGAGGGCGGTAATTCGCCAAAGCTCTTGCGTCAGCAGGTCCGAGGGATTGCCGCCGCAGCCACGCAGCTCGCGCCCGTCGAGGGTCAGCCGCGCGGTGTCGGGATAGGGCATGCCGGTGGCGTCGTCGTGACACAGCCGTTCCTCGACGCGCAGGGTCGCATCGGCCTCGGGCATGTCGAACTCGTAGGCGCCCGGCACGACCTGGACCACGGGACGCGCGGCTTCGCGGCTGATCTCGCCGTAATCGGCCACCACCTCGGCGGTGTCGGCGTCCAGCATGACATGCCAGCCGGGTTCGTTGCCCTGCGCGCGATAGGGGGCCTCGTCGGCGGGGGGCACTTTGCGGCAATCGGACAGGTCACGCCCTTCCAGCCGGATCGAAATCGCCTCGCCCTTGTTCCAGACATGGGTGTCGGTTTCGCCAAGCACCTCGTAGCGTGCACCAGACGCAGCGCGGACCTGCGCCAGCCGGATATCGCGGCCCTCGACCCGCAGGACCATGTCGTCGCCCAGAACCCCGATCGAAACGGGGATGTCGCCGCAGATAAAATCGCTGGCGAAGGCCAGCGGCGTCACCGGCTCCAGCGTCAACTCTCCAAGATCGACGGTGTCGCGCCCGGCCTCGAATTCCAGCCCTTCCAGAACCCAACGGGCCTCAAAATGGACGCGGATCACCGCGCCCAGATCCCCCGAAAGCCCCGAAGGCACCGTGAGCTCGAAGGGCAGGGGCACCTGTTGTCCGTCAGGGTCGAGCGTCGCCTCGCCCAGCATCGCGCCGAACCGTCCCTCTGCCACCACGATGGCCGTGGCTTCGGGCGGCAACGCGATGCGTTGCATGTAGCCGAGCGCACCGCGGATCGTGCGCGTGTCATCGGCCTGCGACAGGACCGGCCCGGCGGGGCCGAGCGAAAGCATGAGAGCCAGGGCGGTGATGCGGCGCATCGAAAACCTCCTCAAGAGATTGGGTAGATCCAGTCTACCCCCCGCCGGCCCGCCGGTCGAGACTGTCAGACGCTGGTACAGATATATTTCATCTCGAGGAACTCGTCGATGCCATGATGGCTGCCCTCGCGGCCCAGCCCGGATTGCTTGACCCCGCCGAACGGTGCCATTTCCGTCGAGATGATACCGGTATTGACGCCGACGATGCCGTATTCCAGCGCCTCGGCGACGCGTGTGACGCGGCTCAGGTCATTGGCGTAGAAATACGATGCCAGCCCGAAGATGGTATCGTTGGCCAGGTCGATCACGTCGTCCTCATCCTCGAACTTGAAAAGCGGCGCGAGAGGGCCGAATGTTTCCTCGGTGGAAAAATCCATCTCGCGGGTCGCCCCAGTGATGATCGTGGGTGGCAGGAACAGGCCGTCGGCCTCTTCCGCACCACCAAGGATGACCGTGCCGCCCTTGGCCGTGGCATCGGCCACATGCGCGCGCACCTTGTCGAGCGCGTCGGCGTCGATCAGCGGCCCGAGCGTCGTCCCCTCGGCCAGACCGTCGCCGACCTTCAGCTTTTCCACCGCCGTCTTGAGCTTGGCGGCAAAGGCGTCATAGACGCCGGCCTGTACGTAGATGCGGTTGGCGCAAACGCAGGTCTGACCGTTGTTGCGGAACTTGCACATGATCGCGCCTTCGACCGCCGCATCGAGATCGGCGTCGTCGAAGACGATGAAGGGTGCGTTGCCCCCAAGCTCCATCGCGCATTTCAGCACCTGGTCGGCGGCCTGCCGCAACAGGATGCGCCCGACCTCGGTGCTGCCGGTAAAGGTCAGCTTGCGCACGCCGGGGTTTTCGCAGAATTCACGGCCGATCTCGGCATCTTCGGTCGAGGGAACAATGTTGAAAATGCCCGCGGGAATACCCGCACGCTCGGCCAGAACGCCGAGCGCCGTCGCCGATAACGGTGTCTCACTGGCAGGACGCCCGACAAAGGCACAGCCCGCGGCCAGCGCCGGACCGGCCTTGCGGGTGATCATCGCGGTCGGGAAGTTCCATGGCGTGATCGAGGCGACCACCCCGATCGGCTGCTTGATTACCGTGATGCGCTTGTCGCGCTGATGGCCGGGGATCGTCTCGCCATAGACGCGCTTGGCCTCTTCGCCGAAAAACTCGATGAACGCGGCGCCGTAGGCGATCTCGCCCGTCGCCTCGGCCAGCGGCTTGCCCTGCTCGGCGGTCAGGATCACGCCGAGATCGTGCTGGTTCTCCATCATCAGGTCGAAAAAGCGGCGCAGCACGGTCGCGCGTTCCTTGCCGGTCCATTTCGCCCAGTCTTTCTGCGCGGCCTCGGCCCCGGCGATGGCGCGCGCCACCTGTGCCCGGCTGAGATCGGCCACATTGGCGATCACGTCGCCGCGCGCGGGGTTGATGACCTCGAACGTGCCGTTGTCGCCATCCACCCAGTCACCGTTGATATAGGCCTTTTCGGCCAGCAGCGTGGGATCCTTGAGTATGGATTTCAGATCTGTGCCGGTCATCGTGCTTCCCTCTCGACGAATGCATGTTGGGCGACAGGCAAAGCAGCTTGTGCCCGAAATGTCCAGCACATGATCCGGACGGGGATCGTGTCTCAGAACCGGTCGAGCAGGCGTTCGAGGTAATCAAGCTCGATATCGGGCCGGTCGCCCTCGCCCGAGCGTCGCCGGATCTCGTCCAGCAGATCGCGCGCGCGGCGATAGACGTCTTCGCCCTGAAGCAGATCGTCCTGTGTACCGACGCGCCCGCCCTGTCCCGCCTCGCGGCCAAGCGGATCGGCCTGCGCCTGTCCCGGTGGGCCTTCGCCCTCGCCCTGACCGCCGGGGGTCTGCTGTTGGGCCATGGCCTCGCCCATGTTGCGCATGCCTTCGCGCAGCGCCTCCATCGCGTCGGCCTGGTCGTCGATGGCACCGGGAAGATCGTCATCGCGCAGCGACTCCTCGGCGCCTTCCATTGCGCGTTCGGCGCGTTCCAGCGCCTCGCGCGCGGCCTCACCGGCCTCGCCGCCCAGCCCCGGCAGCCCCTGCCGCTGGCGTTGCAGTTCGCGGCGCAGCGCCTCTTGCCGGTCGGACAGCGACCCGGCGCGGCCCTGACCATCACCGCCCTGACCCTCGCCCGGCTGCATGCCGTTCCGGCTGCCCTGTCCACCCTGACCCGGCTGACCCTCGCGGTCGCCTTGGCCCGGTTCGCCCTGTGACGGGCCCGACTGCCCGCCGGGATCGAACTGGTCCTGCAGGTCGCGGAAGGCGTCGTCCGACAGGCCCTGCTGATCGCGCAGCGTCTCGGCCAGGCCTTCCATCGCCTGCTGGCCGGGTGACTGGCCCTCGCCGCCCTGGCCTTGGGTGACCTGCATGTTCTCCATCATCTGCTGGAACTCCTCCAGCGCCTGTTGGGCCTCGGCGAAGCGCCCCTCGTT
Source organism: Roseovarius tibetensis (assembly GCF_050896375.1). NCBI lineage: Bacteria > Pseudomonadati > Pseudomonadota > Alphaproteobacteria > Rhodobacterales > Roseobacteraceae > Roseovarius > Roseovarius tibetensis. The sequence goes on along the minus strand of NZ_JBPBBB010000002.1, from coordinate 97,632 downwards.
CATCAGCTCCTGAATGCGGTCCATCATGTCCTGCAGATCCTGTTGGTTCATCTGCATCATGTTTTCCGCGCTGCGCTGATCGTCGCCCCCGTCGGGATCGTCGCGTTGCGCCTGCTGCATCTTCTGGCGCAGGTAATCCTGCGTGGCGTCGCGCAGATCCTGCATCAGGCGCGCGATTTCCTCTTCGCTGGCGCCATTGCGCATCGCTTCGCTCAGCCGCTCTTGCGCGTTTCGCATGCGTTCCAGCGCGTCACCCACATCGCCATCTTCCAGAAGCACCCCAAGATCCCACAGCGCCTGTGCGATCTCGTCGCGTTCCGCCGTGCTCAGCCCGTCATCGGCGATACCGGCCTCCAGCCGGCGGATGATCACGCGCATCCGCAGATACGCCTTTTCCGACCTGAAAAGCCCCTCGCGCGGCTGGTAGGACACGGCGCGCAACACCTGTGCGACGCGGCGCGCATTGTCGCGCGACCACAGAAGATCGCGCCGCTGCTCGATCACCGCCGCCGCCATCGGGTTGAAAAAGCGCCGCGCGGGCAGGGCCATGTCCACGGGTCGGGACAGGCCGGTTTGCCCGACGGCATCTTCGGCCTGCATTCGCAGGACCACCGGAAGGTGGGCCCAGGGGTGCTGCGACAGGTTCTCGATCAGCGCCTCGGAGAACTCCGTCCGGTCGCCGGCCAGCGGCATCGGCAGGTCAAGCGTCAGCGGGTCGCGCGGCTCGGGGGGCACGGCAAGCCCGTGGCGGCGCTCCACCGCGTCGAGGTCCAGCTCGATCACGGCAGTGCCTGACACCACCCCGTAATCGTCGCGCGCCTCGAAGGGCAGGCGCATCTGCCCGTCGAACGCGACCTCGGCCTCGTCCGAAAGCACGCGAATTTCAGGGGGGGCATCGGCGGTCGCCTCGACCGTCCAGGCCCGTCCTCCGGGGCCGTCGATGCGCAGCGCGCCATCGCGGACGATCTCGAAGCTTTGCTCGGGTTCGGTCGCGCTGCCGTCGTCGCCGTCGTCCGGCCCGGTCGGACCGGACACTGCTTCATTCAGGCTCAGCGCGCCTGCCTCACCATAAAGTCGAACGGTAACTTCACTGCCCACGGGCGCGCGCACCGTGCCCTTCTGATCGGCGAGGTACAGCGTGGGCAGGCCGGTATAGGCGGGCGGCTCGACCCAACCTTCCCAGACTGGACCCTGCGCCAGGGCAGATCCCTGGCCGGCACCGGGCATCATCTCGGTCACCGATCCCGCGCGCCAGACAGAGCCGAACAGAAGCGCCACCACCAGTGCCAGCAACGCGACGTAACGCAAACCGAACGGATCCTGCCGCGACAAGCGCAGATCGGGCTCGACTGCCTGCGCAGCTTCGGCACGGGCCGCCATCCGGTCCTGGTGGACGCGCCAGAGCGCCTGAGATCCGGCATCGCCCGCGCCCACGGCCTGGGTGTCGGCCAGCGCGGCAAGGGGGCGTCCGGGCAGCGTCGCGTCCAGCCGTGCCAGCGCGGCGGCCCGGCCCGGAAACCGGAAGCGCGCGACACCGCGTATGGCCAACGCGACGAGCGCAAGACATGCCAGACCACCGGCGATCCAGACCGATCCGATCCGTATCACGTCCTGCACGCCGAGCATCAGAAGGGCGGCCACCACCGCCACGAGACTCCAGACCGGCCAGAAGGCCCGCAATACCCGCTCGGCGATCATCCCGGCCCAGGTCAGCATCAGCGGCCACCGCAATCGCGCCGTCACATCTCGCAGGGGGGGGCGGTTCGCTGCCATGGCCGCATCACTCCTCGGGTCGACGCGCACACCGCGTCAGAGCCAATATGGAAGAGTATCGCGTTTTATCATTTCGTCAAAGGTCGGGCGCGCCCGGATCACGGCAAACTCCTGCCCATCGACCAGAACTTCCGGTATCAGGGGCCGCGTGTTGTATTCGCTCGACATCACCGCGCCGTAGGCGCCCGCACTGCGGAAGGCCACCAGATCCCCCGCCGTCATCGGGGGCAGCAGACGCCCCTTTGCGAACGTGTCACCTGATTCGCAGACCGGGCCGACAACGTCATACGGCGTCTGTTCGACGCCGGGCGCGGGTTCGACCAGCGGCACGATATCGTGGTGCGCCTCGTACATGGCGGGGCGGATCAGATCGTTCATCGCCGCATCCAGTATCAGGAACACGCGCCCCTCGCCGGATTTCACGTAGATCACGCGAGACACGAGGATGCCGGCATTGCCGACGATCAGTCGCCCCGGCTCGATCTCGATCTCGCAGCCCAGATGACCCAGCGTCTCGGCGATCAGCGCGCCATAGGCGTCGGGCGGCGGCGGTGCGGCGTTACCGCGCGTGTAGGGAATGCCTAGGCCCCCGCCGAGATCCAGGCGCCTGATGTCATGCCCGTCAGCACGCAACGCGCCGGTCAACTCGGCCACCTTTTCATAGGCTTGCCGGAACGGGGCCAGATCGGTCAACTGGCTGCCGATATGCACATCGATCCCGACCACCTCGATGCCGGGCAGGCGTGCCGCCTCGGCATAGACCGCGCGCGCGCGGCTGATCGGGATGCCGAACTTGTTTTCGCTCTTGCCGGTGGCAATCTTGGCATGGGTGCGCGCATCCACGTCCGGGTTCACGCGCACGGTGATCGGCGCAGTCACGCCCAGGCCCGTCGCCACCTCGCTCAGCAAGACCAGCTCGGGCTCGCTCTCGACATTGAACTGCCGCACGCCGCCCTCCAGCGCCATGCGCATCTCGTCGCCGGTCTTGCCGACGCCGGAAAACACGATGCGGCAGCCGGGCACGCCGGCGGCCTTTGCGCGGGCATATTCGCCGCCCGACACCACGTCCATCCCGGCCCCGAGATCGGCCAGCGTCTTCACGATCGCCTGGTTGCTCGCCGCCTTCATCGCGTAGCATACCAGATGATCCATGCCGGCAAGCGCCTCGTCGAACAGCTTGAAATGCCGGGTCAGCGTCGCGGTGGAGTAACAATAGAACGGCGTTCCGACCCGGTCCGCGATCTCGGCCAACGGCACATCCTCGGCGCAAAGCGCGCCGTCACGATAGAGAAAATGATCCACGCCTTGGCCCCACCCGCTTCATCTTTCCAAAAATACTCAGATACCGCGCTTGGCATCCCGCGACAGGCGCAGGAAAATATAAAGCGGCAGCCCGCAACTGACCCCGATGCAGAAGGTCGCCGGAACGGCGATCAGCCCCATCCAGTGCCGCCGCTGCACGACCTCGACCAGCACCCATACGGTCAGCGCGATGGCGGCGATGGTAAGGTCCCAGGTCAGGCCGGTCGTGCTGTCATTCACATACCACGCATCGATCAGCGCCCCGAGGCTCCAGTCGTTCGCGGCCATGTAGGACATGAAGTAATACATCGGATGCACGGCCCCCCAAAGCGCCAGAGCGGCGAAGACCCATCTCATAATCCGACCCCCACGCCGACGTTCACATTCCCAACGCGCGCGCCCGTGCGGACCGTGGTGTGCACCCCGCCCGATCCCGCGCTCAGCGTGGCCCCAAGCGTGGGGCGCACGGGCGGTCCGTCAACGCCGCAGGCTGCCAGCAGGGCAAGTCCCAACAGTCCGGCCCCGATCCGTTTCATTTCAAACGCTCCTTCCACCGTGCCACCTGTGCGCGCACCTGCGCGGGCGCCGTGCCGCCGTGACTGATGCGCGAGGCGACCGAATTGTGCACGCCCAATACATCATAAACCGACGCGTCGATTTCGCCATGCACCGCCTGCATGTCGGCAAGGGTCAGATCCGGCAGATCGACACCCTTGGCCTCGGCCCGCGCCACGAGGCTTCCCGTCACGTGATGCGCTTCGCGGAACGGCAGGTCCAGAACCCGCACCAGCCAGTCCGCCAGGTCCGTCGCCGTCGAAAAGCCCGAGGCCGCGGCCCCCTCAAGGTGGGCCTGCTGCGCCACCATGTCGCGCACCATGCCCTCCATCGCCGCGAGCGCCAGCATCAGCGTGTCGGCGGCATCAAAAACCTGCTCCTTGTCCTCCTGCATGTCCTTGGAATACGCCAGCGGCAGGCCCTTCATCACCGTCATAAGCGCCACGTTCGCGCCGAAGATACGGCCCACCTTGGCGCGGATCAACTCGGCCGCGTCGGGGTTCTTCTTCTGGGGCATGATCGACGACCCGGTCGAAAACCGGTCGGACAGCGCCACGAACCGGAACTGCGCCGAGGACCAGATCACCAGCTCCTCGGCCATCCGGCTGAGATGCATGGCGGTGATGCTTGCGGCGCCCAGAAATTCCAGCGCGAAATCGCGGTCGCTGACGGCATCGAGGGAATTCGCGCATGGCCGGTCAAAGCCCAGCTCCAGCGCGGTCATGTCGCGGTCGATGGGAAAACTGGTGCCGGCCAGCGCCGCCGCGCCCAGCGGGCATTCGTTCATGCGTGCACGCGCGTCGCGGACACGGCCCAGATCGCGGCCGAACATCTCGACATAGGCCATCATGTGGTGGCCCCATGTCACCGGCTGGGCGGTCTGCAGATGGGTGAAGCCCGGCATCACCCAGTCCGCGCCCGCCTCGGCCTGCGCCACCAACGCGCGCATCAACGCCTGCAGCCCGTCATCCGCGGCATCGAGCTGATCGCGCACCCAGAGCCGGAAATCGGTCGCCACCTGGTCGTTGCGGCTGCGCGCGGTGTGCAGCCGCCCGGCGCGCGGCCCGATCAGCGCGGTCAGCCGCGCCTCGACATTCATGTGGATGTCCTCGAGCGCGGCGGAAAAGGTGAATTCGCCGTCCTCGATCTCTGACAAGATCGTGAGCAGGCCTTCCCTCATCGCCTCGGCATCGCTACCGCTTATGATGCCCGTGGCGGCCAGCATGGCAGCATGGGCACGCGATCCGGCGATGTCCTGCACCGCCATCCGCTTGTCGAACGCGATCGAGGCGTTAATTGCCTCCATGATCGCGTCCGGTCCCGCGGCAAAGCGGCCGCCCCACATCTGGTTCGAGGTCGTGTCCGTCATTATGTCCGGCCCTTCGGAGGAAGTCATGAAACGCATATCTGCCCTGATCCTTTATATCGCCCTTGGCCTTGGTGCAAACGGCGCGCTGGCCGATATGGCGGCCCTCGAGGCGTTGCGCGACGGGGACATGAAGAAACTGACCTTCCACGGCACACCCGAGGCCGCGCCGGACACGGCGTTCGAGCGCGCCGATGGCAGCACAATGACGCTGGCCGATTACGAGGGGCAGCATCTGGTGGTTAATTTCTGGGCCACGTGGTGTGCGCCCTGCCGGCACGAGATGCCCACGCTTTCCGCGTTGCAAGAGGCGCTCGGCTCCGAGGATTTCGCGGTGGTGACCATCGCCACCGGGCGTAATCCGCCGCCGGCAATGAAGGCGTTCTTCGACGAGATCGGCGTCGAGAATCTGCCGTTGCACCGCGATCCGAAAAGCGCGCTTGCCCGTGCGATGGGTGTTTTCGGCTTGCCGATCACCGTGTTGCTCGACCCGAACGGGCAGGAGGTCGCCCGCCTTCAGGGGGATGCGGACTGGAACAGTGACAGCGCGCGCGCAATCATCACGGCGTGGATCGACGGCGCAAACAGCTGACGCCGCACGCCCGGTGCCCATCGGGCGGTTTTGTCGCGACCGGTCGCGCATCTGGTGCGCCCGGCATCCTTGGACCGGCGGCAGATCGCTAAAATCCGGCGTAAAATCCGATGCATATTCCAGCCCCCGTTAAGCTTGGCCTGCTAGACCTGCACAGACTGATCGGGGGTATCATGCGGAAAAGCACCGCTTCCAGACGACGCAGACGGCCTGTCCCGCGGCATCTTGCGGCGCATGGGACAAAGATTCTGGTTTTCGCGCTGGCGCTCGGGCTTGCGCTTGCATGGTTCGGGGTCGGCACCGGCCTTCTGCTGGCGCCCTTTGTGTTTCTGGGATGTCTGCCGATCACGGATCGCCCCGGCGTCTGGCACGCCGGATTCTGGCGCGTCGGTTCTTGGCGTGGGGCGCGCGCTTGCGATGCCGCCACGGTCGGCCCCTTGCGCGACGCGATCGACGCCACGTTTGACACGGTGCGCAGGACAGGGGAAACGTTCGCCTGTGTGTTGGTGCAGATAGACGACCACGCCTTGATCGTCGCGGGCCGCGATGCGACCGAGGTCGAGCGCGTGACGACGCAATGCCTCGAACGCATCGCGCTTGGCACACGGCATGATGATTCGCTTTTCGACCTGACAAACGGGCGTATCGCGATCCTGCTGACGCCAGGACCCGGTCTTGATCGGGCGGCGGTCCTCGCGCTGGCCAAGCGGCTGCAGGCCGCGCTGGCGGAACCCGTGATGCTGACCGCGGGCAACGTGCATCTGTCCGCCTCGATGGGCATCTGCATCGACGACGCATTGACCGAACGATCCGGTCGGGCGATGATCGACGCATCGATGGCGGCGACCGATGCCGCGATGCGCGCCGGACATTCGTCGATCCGGGTTCACGGCGGTGACGGCCTGTCATGATTGGCCCTGGGTCCGGAAACCGCTTGACCTTTGGGACCGCACTCTGTTGAACCCCCCTCGTGACTTTCAACAGCCGGACGGTGCCCGAACATGGATGATCAGAACAAGAATCTTATCCTCGCGACGGCGCTGAGCTTTGTCGTGATCCTTGTCTGGTTCGTGATGTTCCCGCCCCCGGATTCCGAGACGGTCGATCCCAACGCCCCCGCGACCGAGTCCGCCGGCGATCTGACCTCGCCCCGCGCCGAGGTGCCGAACGGGTCGGTCGACACGTCACCGGACGCCGCCGCCGGGGATGACACCGCGCGCGCCTCGGAAGCGCCGCGTCTCGATATCGACACGCCCAGCCTGACGGGCAGCGTGTCCTTGCAGGGTGGGCGGATAGACGAGCTTCTTCTCAAGAACTACCGCGAAACGATCGATCCCGATGCGGATATCGTGCATCTGCTGTCGCCGGTCGGCAGCGACAATCCCTATTACGCGCTTTATGGCTGGGCGCCGGGCAGCGGGCTGGTACCCGAGGACGTGCCGGGCGCGAACACGATCTGGGAGATCGAGAGCGGCGGAACCCTGACCCCCGACAGCCCCGTGACCCTTGTCTGGGACAACGGGTCCGGCCTCGAATTCCGGCGCGAGCTGAGCGTGGACGACGATTACATGTTCTCTGTCCGCCAGTCCGTCGAGAATACCGGCGGGCAGACCGTCAGCCTTGCGCCCTACGGCATCATCGCACGGCACGGCACGCCGGAAAATCTGAAGAACTTCTTCATCCTGCACGAGGGCGTGGTCGGGATGGCCGATGGCGAGCTGACCGAAACCAGCTATTCCAACGTCGAGGACTACGAGTTCAACCCCCGCGAAGGGGCGCCCGCCGAGGTCACGCAGGTCAACGAGAACGGCTGGATCGGGATCACCGATCATTACTGGATGACCACGCTGATCCCCCAGCAGGGCGATCCGTTCAAGGCGGTCAGCAAATACGACCCGCGCCGCGGCATCTACCAGACCGAGACTGTTCAGCGCACCCGTAGCCTGGCGCCGGGCGAAACCACCGTGTCGGAAAGCCGCCTGTTCGCGGGCGCCAAGGACTGGGCGGTGATCCGGGCCTATCAGAACGAGGGTGGCGTCGAACGCTTCCTCGACTCCATCGACTGGGGCTGGTTCTTCTTTCTGACCAAGCCCATCTTCGCGGTGCTGCACTGGCTCAACGCGCTGATCGGCAACATGGGCTGGGCGATCATCGGACTGACCCTGCTGATCAAGGTCGTCCTGCTGCCGCTGGCCTACAAGTCCTACGTCTCGATGGCGAAGATGAAGGAACTTCAGCCCGAGATGGAGAAGATCAAGGAGCAGGCCGGCGACGACAAGCAGAAGCTTCAGAAAGAGATGATGGAGCTTTACAAGACGCAGAAGGTCAACCCGGCCTCGGGCTGTCTGCCGATCCTGTTGCAGATCCCGATCTTCTTCTCGCTCTACAAGGTGATCTTCGTCACGCTGGAATTGCGCCATGCGCCGTGGATCGGCTGGATCCGCGACCTTTCTGCGCCGGACCCGTCGTCGATCTACAACCTCTGGGGCATCTTCCCGTGGGCCGCGCCCGAGCCGGGATCGATCCTGGCGCTGATCTTCATCGGCATCCTGCCGCTGTGCCTTGGCGTGTCGATGTGGTTGCAGCAAAAGCTCAACCCGGCGCCGACGGATCCGACGCAGAAGATGATCTTTGCCTGGATGCCGTGGGTCTTCATGTTCATGCTGGGCAGCTTTGCCAGCGGCCTCGTGATCTACTGGATCGCCAACAACGTGATCACGTTCTCGCAGCAATACCTCATCATGCGCAGCCAGGGCTACAAGCCGGACGTGTTCGGCAACATCATGTCGGGTTTCCGGAAAGGCGCGACGCAGGCCGATGCGGACAAGAAGAAGTGAGGCCGGGGGCAGTCCCCTTGATGTCCCCGATGCGTGAGGCGGCGTGATGGCGCTGTCCTTTCCGATCGCAGAGGCCCCCGATGCGGAATCCTGCGAGGCCGGCCGCAAGCTGTTTGCCGGTCCGGTGGATTTCCTGAAGGGCGTGGTGGCGATGGATGGCCTGCCACCCGCCGACCGTCCCGAGGTCTGTTTCGCCGGCCGGTCCAACGTGGGAAAATCCACGTTGATCAATGCGATGACCGGGCGCAAGGCCCTCGCGCGGGCCTCCAATACGCCCGGTCGCACACAAGAGATCAACTACTTCACCTGCGGCGAAAGCCATTATTTGGTGGACCTGCCCGGCTACGGGTTCGCCAACGCGCCCGTCGCGGTCGTGCGCCAATGGCAGGCATTGCTCAAGCAGTACCTGTCGGGCCGCGCGACGCTGCGTCGGGCCTTTGTCCTTGTCGATGCGCGCCACGGCATCAAGCCGGTGGACGAAGAGATTATGGCGCTGCTGGACAGTGCCGCAGTCACGTTCCAATGCGTTCTCACGAAGACCGACAAGATCAATGCGGCCACGCGCGACCGCGTGCTCGACCAGGTGCGCGGCAAGCTTGCCCCCCACCCGGCCGCCTTTCCCGAACTGATCGTGACTTCGGCGGAAACGGGTGAGGGGATCGCGACGCTTCGGGCGACGGTCGCGGGGCTGCACTAGCCGCACGGGCCGGACAGGCATTGCACTGGCGCGGCAAACCTCTAGGTTCCTTCGAAACGCGAAGGGGCAGTGATGAGCACGATCGTCAAGGTGGAGAATCTGGGCAAGACCTACAAGGACGGCGAGCCGGCCTTGCGCGACGTGTCCCTCGACATCGAGGAAGGCGAGATCATCGCGCTGCTGGGCCCCAATGGCGCGGGCAAGACGACGCTGATCTCGACCCTGTGCGGGATCACGACGCCAAGCAGCGGGCGCGCCGAGATCGGCGGGCACGACATCGTCAGCGGCTATAGGGGCGCGCGCGCGATGGTCGGGCTGGTGCCACAGGAGATCGCGCTAGAGCCGTTCGAAAAGGTCATCAACACGGTGCGGTTCTCGCGCGGGCTGTTCGGCAAGCCCCGCAACGATGCGGTGATCGAAAAGGTGCTGCGGCAGTTGTCGCTGTGGGACAAGCGCGGCGCGCGCACGCGCGAACTGTCCGGCGGCATGAAGCGCCGGGTGCTGATCGCCAAGGCGCTGTGCCACGAGCCGCGCGTGCTGTTTCTCGACGAGCCGACGGCCGGTGTCGACGTGGAACTGCGGCGCGAGATGTGGGACGTCGTGCGCGGTCTCAAGGAGCAGGGGGTGACCATCATCCTGACGACGCATTACCTTGAAGAGGCCGAGGCGATGGCCGACCGGATCGCGGTCATCAGCAAGGGCGAGATCCTGCTGGTCGAGGACAAGGCGGCACTGATGCGCCGTCTGGGGCGCAAGACCCTCAAGATCGAGCTGGCCGAGCCGGTCGACGCCGTTCCCGCGGCGCTGGCCAGCTACGATCTTGAGCGGGTCGAGGACGGGCATGCGCTGATCTACAGATACGAAACCCGCGGCGACCGCACCGGCATCACGCGGCTGTTGCAGGCCCTGACGCGCGAGGGCCTGACCCTGCGCGACATCGAGACCCGGCAAAGCAGTCTCGAAGAGATCTTCGTCAGCCTCGTCACGGAGGACGCGGCATGAACCTGTATGCCATCCGCGCCATTTACGTCTACGAGATGAAGCGGTTTTTCCGGACCATCTTCGAAAGCCTGCTGTCGCCGGTGATCTCCACCACGCTGTATTTCGTGGTCTTCGGCGCGGCCATAGGCGGGCGCATAGAAGAGGTCGAGGGGGTCAGCTACGGGGCGTTCATCGTGCCCGGTTTGATCATGCTGAGCGTGATGACCCAAGCCATCTCCAATGCCTCGTTCGGGATCTATTTCCCGAAATTCATCGGTACGATCTTCGAGCATCTCTCGGCGCCGATCAACTTTTTCGAGATCGTGCTGGGCTATGTCGGTGCGGCCGCGACCAAGTCCTTTGCGATCGGGGCCGTGATCCTGATGACCGCGCGGCTCTTCATCGATATCGACGTCGCGCATCCGGGGATGATGATCCTGTTTCTCGTGATGATCTCGATCACCTTTTCGCTTTTCGGCTTCATCATCGGGATCTGGTCGGAGAATTTCCAGCAATTGCAGCTTGTGCCGCTTCTGGTCGTCACGCCGCTGGTGTTCCTGGGGGGCGCGTTCTACTCGGTTTCGATGCTGCCAGAGGGATGGCAGTCGGTGGCGCTGCTCAACCCTGTGGTCTACCTGATTTCCGGGTTTCGCTGGTCATTTTTCGGGGTGGCGGATGTCGGTGTGGGGTTCAGCCTGCTGGCCGTCGCGGTGTTTTTCGCGCTGTGTCTGGGCGTGGTCTGGTGGATCTTCAAGACCGGCTACCGCATCAAGGCCTGACCCGAAGCGCCGTGTTTTTTCCGTCGGGCGGGCCGACATGGTCCGGCCGCCTTGTTTGTCATGCTCACGCACTCTAGATCGGACACCATGAAACATCTCATCCCTTTCCTGAATCGCAAGCCTGTCGTCGCGGTCATTCGTATGGTCGGGGTGATCGGATCGGGCGGGCGCGCGCAACTCAATGACGAGGTGCTCGGCCCGGTCATCGAGAAGGCCTTTTCGCGCGGCAAGCCCGCTGCGGTGGCGCTGGTCATCAACTCGCCCGGCGGCTCGCCCGTGCAAAGCTCGCTGATCGCGGCGCGCATCCGCCGGCTGGCCGAGGAAAAGAAGATCCCGGTGCATGCCTTCGTCGAGGATGTCGCGGCCTCGGGCGGGTACTGGCTGGCCGTGGCGGCCGACGATATCTGGGTTGATCGGTCCTCGATCACCGGGTCCATCGGGGTGATTTCGGCGGGCTTTGGTGCGCAGGTCTTCCTGACCCGGCAAGGGATCGAACGGCGGGTCTATACCGCCGGAAAGTCGAAAAGCACGCTCGACCCGTTCCTGCCCGAAAAGCCCGAGGACGTGACCCGGCTCAAGGATCTTCTGGGCCAGATCCACGAGGCGTTCATCGATCATGTGAAGGCGCGTCGCGACGGCAAGCTGGCCGACGATCCGGATATCTTCACCGGCGAATTCTGGCTGGGGCAGCGCAGTGTCGAACTGGGGCTGGCCGACGGGATCGGGCACCTCGCACCGAAGATGAAAGAGATCTACGGCGACAAGGTGCGGTTCTCCAGGTACGGGCCGCGGCGTGGCCTTCTGGCACGGTTCGGCGCGACGCTGACCCAGGATGCGATCGGCGCGATCGAGGAACGGGCAAGCTACGCTCGCTTCGGGCTATGACATGATCGTCAAGATCGTCGTTCTGTTTCTGGTCGCGATGGGGGTGTTGGCGATGTTCGGCAAGCTGCGGTTCCCCGGTCAGCAGCGTCTGGCCGCCGCGAAATGCCGGAAATGCGGTCGCTACCGAATCGGCAAGGGGCCCTGTTCCTGTGAAAAGGGGCGCAAGCCATGATGCCGTGGATACTCGTCGCGGTCGGGTTGGTCATCCTGCTCGTGGCGGGGGACGCGCTGGTGAAAGGCGCGGTGAACCTCAGTCTTCGGGTCGGTGTGCCCGCGCTGATCGTCAGCCTGACCATCGTGGCCTTCGGTACCTCGGCGCCCGAGCTTCTGATTTCCGTGAACGCGGTACTGACCGACAAGCCGGGTATCGCCATGGGCAATGTTGTGGGGTCCAATACCGCCAACATCCTGCTGGTCCTTGGCATTCCCGCGATCCTGTCGGTGCTGCACACCAGCGGTTGCCGCTGCGGCAAGTCTTACCTGCAGATGCTGGCGGCCAGCGTGCTGTTCATCGCGCTCGCCTTTCGCGGCAGTTTCGACTGGATTGCCGGCCTGATCCTGCTGGCCGCGCTGGTGCTGATCCTTGGCGAGGCGCTGCGCGATGCGCTGTCGCATCGGCGTGACGCGGCGCAGAGCGCGCTGGCGGCCGTGGACGACCCCGAAGAGGTCGAGGGCGTCGATCCCGACATGCCGTGGTGGCGGATCATCGTCTTTCTGATCGCCGGATTGATCGGCCTGCCGGTTGGCGCGGATCTTCTGGTCGACAACGCCTCGATCCTCGCGATCCGCTATGGCGTGCGCGAGGCGGCGATCGGGCTGACGCTCGTGGCGCTTGGCACCTCGCTGCCCGAGCTGGCGACGACGGTGATGGCGGCGCTGCGCCGACAGGCCGATGTGGCGCTTGGCAACGTGATCGGGTCGAACATGTTCAACCTGCTTGCGATCATCGGGATCACGGCACTGGTCGGCGAGGTGCCGGTCAACGCCGAATTCCTGACATTCGACCTTTGGGTGATGCTGGCCGCGTCGCTGATCCTCATCCCGTTCGTGTTCATGCGGTGTGATATCGGTCGAGTGACCGGAATCCTGTTGACCTGCGGTTACGTGGCCTATGTCACCATCGTGTTGACGCAGGCGAGCTGGGTATGATGACGGCATTGGTGACAGGGGCGGGCAAACGCCTTGGACGGGCGATGGCGCTGGAACTGGCGCGGCAGGGGTGCGACGTGGCGGTCCATTTCGCCAGCTCTGCCGCAGCCGCCGAGGATGTCGCGACAGAGATCCGCGCGATGGGCCGGCACGCGGTGACATTGCAGGCCGATCTTCTGGACGAGGCGCAGGTCACGCCGCTGGTGGATCGCGCCGCCGAGGCGCTGGGCGCGCCGGTGACGACGCTGGTCAACAACGCCTCGATCTTCGAATATGACAATATCGAGACCGCCACGCGGGCCGGTTGGGACCGTCACGTGGAAAGCAACCTGCGCGCGCCCTTCGTGCTGACCCAGGCCCTGGCGCGACAGATCCCCGATCCGCTGATCGACGACATGGGAGAGCCGGTGGCACAGGGTCTGGTCGTCAACATGATCGACCAGCGTGTGCGCAAGCTGACGCCCGAGTTCATGAGCTACACCATTGCCAAGATGGGGCTGTGGGCCTTTACGCAGACGGCGGCGCAGGCGTTGGCCCCAAGGCTGCGGGTGAATGCCATCGGACCGGGGCCGACGTTGCAGGGACTCCGTCAAAGTGCGCCGCACTTCGCGCGGCAGCGTGATACGACGATTTTGCGCCGGGGCGCCAACGAAAGCGACATCACCGGGGCGCTGGTTTACCTGCTGTCCGCCCCCGGCGTGACGGGTCAATTGATCTGCGTCGACGGTGGTCAGCATCTCGGCTGGCAGACGCCTGACGTCCTCGGGGTTGAGTAATAATCGTTAACGCAGGCGGAAGTTTTGCACCGGTTCTGTCGCCGTCACGTAATCGTTACAAAAACGTAAGCGTTTTCAATAGCCTGTCTAAAACGCATTAAAATTCACAATAAAAACAATGGCTTGAATATATGCCTAAAATCTTGGCAAACCGAAGAAGTGCGTCTGAACTAACGAAAAATTCAAGCTCACGGAATTTTATCATCAGACTTATCCACAGGAATGGTGGATCTCTTTTACCTTGTCCACGCCCCCATGGCATTGCAGCGTGACAGGGGAATCATATCTGGAAACCGATGTCGGAGTCTGATCTCACAGAAACGCCCGCGACCGGCCCCGAGGTAATCCGGGATTACCTGCGCAGCCTCGACGCCTCGCCGGGGGTGTACCGCATGCTGGATGCGCAGGCGCGGGTGCTTTACGTCGGAAAGGCGCGCAACCTGCGGGCGCGGGTATCGAACTATGCGCGGCCCACCGGGCACACGGCGCGGATCGCGCGGATGATCTCGGAAACCGCGTCGATGATGTTCCTGACCACCGCGACCGAGACCGAGGCGCTGTTGCTGGAACAGAACCTCATCAAGCAGCTCAAGCCGCGCTACAACGTGCTGCTGCGCGACGACAAGAGTTTTCCCAACATCCTCGTCTCTGCGCATGACTACCCGCAGATCCGCAAGCATCGCGGCACCAAGCGCGACAAGGGCAGCTATTACGGCCCCTTTGCCAGTGCCGGCGCGGTCAACCGGACGCTGGCGCAGTTGCAGCGGGTGTTCCAGTTGCGCAACTGCACCGACACGATGTTCGAAAGCCGCACGCGCCCTTGCCTGCAATACCAGATCAAGCGCTGCACCGCGCCCTGCGTCGGCAAGATCTCGAAGGCCGAGTATGCGCAGCAGGTGCGCGATGCCGAGCGGTACCTGTCCGGTCGCTCGACCGAGATCCAGGAAAAGCTGGCGGCGCAGATGGCCGAGGCGTCCGAGGCGATGGAGTTCGAGCGCGCCGCGGCGCTACGCGACCGGATCAAGGCGCTGACGCAGGTGCAGACCGCGCAAGGCATCAACCCGCGCACCGTGACAGAGGCGGACGTGATCGCCCTGCATCTCGAAAAGGGGCAGGCCTGCGTGCAGGTCTTCTTCATCCGCGCGGGCCAGAACTGGGGCAACCGCGATTTCTACCCGCGCGTGGGCGCGGATGTCGAGGAACCCGAGGTGTTGGAGGCCTTCATCGGCCAGTTCTATTCCGACAAGGAGCCGCCGCGCGCCCTGCTGCTATCGCACGCCATCGAAAGCCCCGACCTGATGAGCGAGGCCCTGGGCGAAAAGCTGGGCCGCAAGGTGACGGTCAATGTCCCGCAGCGCGGCGAAAAGGCCGAGTTGATCGATGCCGCGCTGCGCAATGCTCGCGAAAGCCTTGCGCGCAAGATGGCTGAAAGCGCGACGCAGGGCAAATTGCTAAAAGGTCTGGCCGAGGCGTTCGAGCTGCCGGGGCCGCCGGCGCGGATCGAGGTCTACGATAACAGCCATATCCAGGGCACCAATGCCGTCGGCGCGATGATCGTGGCCGGCCCCGAAGGCATGATGAAAAACCAGTACCGCAAGTTCAACATCCGCGGCGACAACCTGACCCCCGGCGACGATTTCGGGATGATGAAAGAGGTGCTGACCCGCCGCTTCAAGCGCCTTCTGAAAGAGGACCCCGATCGCGATCAGGGCCAGTGGCCGGACCTGATCCTGATCGATGGCGGCGCCGGGCAGGTCAGCGCGGTCGCCTCGATCATGCAGGAGATGGGCGTGGCCGACATCCCGATGGTCGGTGTCGCCAAGGGCGTGGACCGCGACCACGGCAAGGAGGAGTTTCACCGCGTCGGCAAGCGGCCGATGGCGTTGCGGCGCGGCGACCCGGTGCTTTATTTCATCCAGCGCCTGCGCGACGAGGCGCACCGCTTTGCCATCGGCACGCATCGGGCCAAGCGGGCCAAGTCGGTCTCGGCCACGCCGCTCGACGAGGTGCCGGGCGTGGGCGCGGCCCGCAAACGCGCCCTGCTGGCGCATTTCGGATCGGCCAAGGCGGTGAGTCGCGCCAACCTCGCCGATCTCAAGGCCGTCGACGGTGTGTCGCATGCGCTGGCGCAAAAGCTGTTCGATTTCTTCCATGAAAAGGGCTGAAAATCAGGGCGCCGCGCAGCGCGGGCGGGCACGCCGCGCTTTCCCTTGGCTTTTTGTCGCGGTAGAGACGGGGCGATGAGTTGGACCTTGCCCAATATCCTGACCCTGATCCGCCTTCTGGCCGCGCCGGCCGTGGCGGTGATGTTTCTCTATTTCACGCGGCCCTATGCCGATTGGTTCGCTCTGATCCTGTTCGTCGGTGCGGCCGTTACCGACTGGTTTGACGGCTATCTTGCCCGCAGCTGGAAACAGGTCACCAAGGTCGGCACCATGCTCGACCCGATTGCCGACAAGGCGATGGTGGTGATCGCGCTGATGGTGATCGTCGGCTATTCCAGCATGTCGCCGTGGCTGGTCCTGCCCGCCACGATGATCCTCTTTCGCGAGGTGTTCGTCTCGGGGCTGCGGGAATATCTTGGCGATACGGCGGGCCTGCTCAAGGTCACGAAGCTGGCCAAGTGGAAGACCACGGCGCAGATGATCGCCATCGCGGTGCTTTTTGCCCAAGGCGTGTGCCTGCATTATTTCCAGATGTCGGTACAGGGCATGGACCCGGACCTTGTCTCGCGTGTCATCGAGGGACGTACAGAGCATCTGCACAGTCTCTGGTGGAAGTATCAGGGCATGGTCTGGACCGGGTATGTCGGCATGTGGCTGCTGTGGCTTGCGGCCGCGCTGACATTGATCACAGGGCTGGATTACTTCAGAAAATCCTTGCCCTTCCTGAAGGATGAACGCTGATGGATGTGCTTTATTTCGCCTGGGTGCGCGAACGAATCGGACACCCCAAAGACCGGATCGACAGCGCGCCGGCAACCGTCATGGATCTGGTCGAGGATCTGCGCGCGCGCGAGGACCGGTATGCGGCGGCCTTTGCCGATCTTTCGGCGCTGCGCGTCGCGGTCGATCAGGAACTTTCGGATTTCGACGCCTCGCTGAAGGATGTGCGCGAGGTCGCGTTCTTTCCGCCGATGACCGGGGGCTGAGGCGATGGATATCCGCGTTCAGGCCGCCCCCTTCGATCTCGGGGCCGAGGCCAACGCCTTTGCCGCGCGGCAATCGGGCATGGGCGCGATCGTCACGTTCGGCGGGATCGTGCGCGACTTGCAGGGCGATCTGCAGGCGATGGAGATCGAGCATTATCCCGGAATGACCGAAGCCGCCCTGACCGGCATTGCCGAAGAGGCGCGGGCGCGCTGGCAGATCGGTGACGCGCTGATCCTGCATCGCTACGGGCGGCTTGGCCCCGACGAGATGATCATGATGGTCGCCACCGCCGCGCGCCACCGCGGCGACGCGTTCCACGCGGCCGAGTTCCTGATGGATTATCTGAAATCCCGCGCGCCCTTCTGGAAGAAGGAAGTCACCGAGACCGACGCCGCATGGGTCGCCGCCCGCGACGAGGACGAGGATGCGCTGGCCCGGTGGTCGCCGCGCGGGTGACGCCGCGATCCGTCCGGGCGGCGGCGTGCCTCAGTTCAGCAGACCCGCGTGGCGCATCCCGTGTTCGACCAGCGCCTTGGTTGGCTCGCTGAGGCCGATAAGAGGCGTGCGGACCTCGTCGCTGCACAGGCCAAGGCGTGACATCGCGTATTTCACGCCGACCAGTCCCGGCTCTGTGAAGATCGCGTGGTGCAGGGGCATCAGCCTGTCCTGCAAGGCCAGCGCCGTGGCGTAATCGCCGGCCAGCGTCGCCTCCTGCACCTGGGCCACCAGGCGCGGCGCGACATTGGCGGTGACCGAGATCACGCCGACGCCGCCATGCGCGTTGAACCCGTGTGCCGTGGCATCCTCGCCGGAGATCTGGATGAAGTCGGTGCCGCAGGTGATCCGCTGCGCACAGACCCGCGCCAGGTCGCCCGTGGCATCCTTCACCCCGACGATCCGGGGAAGTTTCGCTAGCTCTCCCAATGCGGGGGGCATCAGGTCCACCGCGGATCGACCGGGAATGTTGTAGATGATGATCGGCAGCGTGCAGCAATCGTGCAGCGCCGTGAAATGCGCGACCATGCCGGCCTGGGTGGGCTTGTTGTAATAGGGCGTCACCACCAGCGCCGCATCCGCGCCCACGCTCTCGGCATGCCGCATGAAGCGCTCGGCCTCCCGCGTGTTGTTGCTGCCGGTGCCCGCGATCACGGGGATGCGCCCCGCGGCGGCGCGCACGACCTCCGAGACGACGGTCTCGTGCTCGTGATGGCTCAGCGTCGGGCTTTCGCCGGTCGTGCCGACGGGCACAAGCCCGTGACTGCCCTCGCCGATATGCCACTCGACCAGTTTGTGCAGCGTGTCGAGATCCAGCGCGCCGTCCTTGAACGGCGTGACGAGGGCAGGAAAAGATCCTTTGAACATGACACGCTCCTTTCGGTCTCATCTGACGGGCCTTGGACGATCCGACGCGCGGGGTCCGCCGTATCTGTGATGGACGTCGGGCCAGAGGCCGCTTAGGCTGGCGCCGTCTATCCTTCGCCAGAGAAGAAAATGCAAGAGATGTTGCGCGGGCTTGCCCTGCTTTTCGGACTGGGCCTGCCGGTTTTCGCCGCCAATGCGGCGGATGTGCCGCGCATCGCCCCGCGTCCCCTCGCAAGCGCGCTCGACGCGATGGCGGGCGAACGCTGGGACGTGGCCGCGTCCCTGGCCGCGCGCGACGGGCCGGCGGCGGCCGATCTGATCGAGTGGTATCGCCTGCGCGCAGGACGCGGGACACCATCGGAGATCCGCGCCTTTCTCGACCGCAACGGCCATTGGCCGGGGCTCGAGCATCTGCGCCTGCAAAGCGAACTTGTCATGGCCATTGCCGATCCTGCCGCGGTTCTGGCGTTCTACGACGGCTACCGTCCGCAGACCGGCACCGGGGCGTTGTCCCTTGCGCGGGCCCGGCTGGCGCACGGACAACAGGGCGAGGCCGAGGCGGGTATCGTGCTGGCATGGCGGACGCTTCACATGACACGATCCGAGCACGAGGCGTTCCTGCGCGCCTACGGCCCGCTTCTGCGCCCGCATCACGAAGCGCGGCTCGACATGGCCCTGTGGCGCGGGCTCAGCGATGTCGAGGACATGCTGCCGCTGGTCAGCCAGCAGGCCCGCAGCCGCGCCGAGCTGCGCGGCAAGGTCCGGCGCGGCGAGATCGACGGGCTGACCGACGCGCAGGCGCGCGATCCCGCAATCGCCTTCGAGCTTTTCACGCGTCACCTCGACACGGCCCCCGACGACGCGATCGAGGTGCTCTTGCGGCAAAGCCGCATCCGCGGAGGCCTCGGAGAGCCAGAGCGCTGGGCGAGTTGGCGGCGCTATCTCGCCCGGCAGAAGATGCGCGCGGGCGAGGCCGGGCTGGCCTATGACATCGCGTCGGTGCATCAACTGGTCGAGGGCGCGAACTACGCCGATCTGGAATGGCTGTCGGGCTATCTCGCGCTGCGCTATCTTGATGCGCCGGGTCTGGCGCTGGATCACTTCCAGCGGTTTCGCGCCGCGGTCGGCACGCCGATTTCGCTGGGGCGCGCGGGCTACTGGATCGGGCGTGCGCAAGAGGCGCTTGGCGATGCCGCCGCCGCACGGATCGCCTATGCCGAGGGCGCAGCGCACCCGACCAGCTTTTACGGGCTGTTGGCCGCCGAAAGGGCCGGCGCGGACGTCAAGGCGCCGCTGCGCGGGGCCGAGACATTCCCACCGTGGCGCGAGGCCGCGTTCGCCCGCAGCGACCTGCACGAGATCGGCACGCTGGCGCTGCGCATGGGGGACCTTGGGTTGGCGCGGCAGTTTTTCGTGCACCTGTCCGAAAGCCTCGACCGCACCGGGCTTGGCCAGATGGGCCAGATGCTTGCCGAGTTGCGGCAACCCTATCTGCAGGTGATGATCGGCAAGGCCGGCGCGGCGCGCGGGGTCGTCGTCGAGGCGCCGTATTATCCGCTGTACCCGATCGCCGACCTCGATCTTCGCGCCCCGCGCGAGCTTGTCCTTGCGATCGCCCGACGCGAGAGCGAGTTCAACCCCGTTGTGGCCAGCCCCGCGGGTGCGCGCGGCCTCATGCAGTTGATGCCCGGCACGGCGCGGGCAGTGGCGGACGACCTGGGGCTGCCCTATGACCGCAACGACCTGCTGACCGATCCGGTCTACAATGCACGGCTGGGCGCGGCCTATCTGGCGCGGCTGGACGAGCGTTTCGGCGGTAATATCGTCCTGATATCGGCGGGCTACAATGCGGGACCGACGCGGGCGCAGCGGTGGATCGAAGAGCGTGGAGATCCGCGCGGGCGCGAACCGGACGAGATCGTCGACTGGATCGAGCATATCCCGTTCCGCGAGACGCGCAATTACGTCATGCGCGTGGCCGAAAGCCTGCCGGTCTACCGGGCCCGGATGGGCGAGGACCCGCTGCCGCTGCCGTTTTCACAAGAACTGTCCGGCAGCAGCGTGCATGCCCGGCAAAACTGACGCCGGGCGATCCGCTGCGGGACCCGCATCGGCGCGTATTGCGGCGTTGCATCAGGCGGTCTGACGCGTCTGCGCCTGCTCAGGCCATGCCGAGCGCTTCCTTGTAGATCTGAAGAACGGCCTCCTGCTCGGCCACCTCGTCACTGTCCTTCTTCCTGAGAGTGATGAGGGCGCGCATCGCCTTTTGATCGTAGCCGCGCGACTTGCTTTCGGCATAGACTTCCTTGATCTGGTCGGCGATGTCCTTTTTCTCTTCTTCCAGCCGCTCGATCCGTTCGACGAACTGGCGCAATTCATCTGCGGTGACATTATAGTTCGGGTCGGATGTCATGTCGTTCATGGGGGCCTCCGCTCTGGACAGGGGGCAGGCTTAGCGACGTGCGTGCGGGCGTGCAAGCAGCAACTCGGCGCGCCTCTTGCAAGCCCGGCGACTGTCGCCTAGGCAGCTTGCGCGTGTGGTCGCAGGACGAAAGGAAACCGCGATGGACATTCTGATCTGGCTTGGAACGGCCGTTTCCGTCGCCGGTCTGGCGGGACTCGTCTGGTGCATCATCCTTGTCTGGACCGCCCGCCGACGCGGTGGGTCCGATCAGGATCTGCGCGCCGCGATACGCAAGGTTGTTCCGCTCAACATGGGTGCGCTTTTCCTGTCGGTGATCGGGCTGATGATGGTCGTCGCCGGGATCATGCTGGGCTGACGCGCGCAACGGGACACGCGCACGCGATGGCACGACGATACGGGGACGCAGGCAGGCGCGTCAGATGGGCATGTTGTCGAATTCAGCCTCGATCGCCTCGGTCAGAAGGATCTGGTGCAACCGTTTCACAGGTGCCGGCACGGCCATGTCGTTGTTGTGCATCCGGTCGATAAGGTCGCGCAGCTCCGGCTCGTGCTTGTAGCGCGTGTCCGGGTCCGCCTGTTCGACCATGGACTGGACGGTCTCGATCTCTGTTTTCAGATCAATCATCTTGGTCCTCCTTGGTGTCATCCGATGTTTTCGCATTTTCCTGCCGCGATCATGCATACGCGCGCTAGGCGACAGAATCGTGACCGCGATCACGTCATTTGCGCGGCGCAGACGCGGCACATCGGTGTTTCCGGCAGAATATCCAGACGATCCGTCGAAATCGGTTCCTGACAGACAGTGCAAAGCCCGTAAGTGCCTTGGCGCATCCGGGCCAGCGCCGCGCGAATGCGCGCGATTTCCATCTCGCCGGTCTGGCCGAGCGTTTCCAGCACCTCGTCGCCCTCGCGTTCGACCGCCAGCTCTTCCCAGTCGCGTGACCGGGGCGCATCCAGTTCCGCCTCTATGGCGTGCAGCCGGGTGTCGAGTGCGCCGAGCCTTTGCAGCAGCGCCGCGTGGTATTTCGCCTTGTCCAGCATGGAATATCCCCAGATGTTTTTATGACCTTACCATCGTCGTGCCTTGGCGAAATTGACGCAGGTCAAACACGTGTTCGGCGTCGCCTCACGCCTGATCGGTGGCGCGCACGGTGCTGCCGGTGGTCGACGGGGCTGGTTTCGTACCCGTGCCGGATGCCTTTTCGGGCAGTGGTGGCGGCTGGCCTTGGGTCGCGCCGGGATCGGTCGCAGGCTCCTGCACGGAGAAGTCTGGCAAAGGGGCCGACGGGGTCGAGACGAGGCGCAGCGCGCGCCACCCATTGACCTGGCCGAGCCGCGCCTCGGCCACCAGATGCCCGCCCGCCGCGATCAGCCGCGTCGCGGTCAGCGTCTCGCGGTCGAGCGGCAGCGTCTGGCCCGGCTCGAACGCGCAGGCGTCGCGCAGCGGCAGGCTGATCCGCGCCAGCATAGCGTCGAGCACGACCGGGGCGCTGAGAGCCACATCGCCCATCTCCGGCGTGGCGCACGCGGGCCCGTCGGCCGCGCCGGTCCGTTGCGCGGGGCTTGCCCTGACGGGCAAGAGCAGGTCCAGCTGTCCGGTCTTGGCCCCGGAGCCGAGATCGACCGTCACGCGGAAATGGTCGTAGTCGGGCGAATCCAGCGCCAGCGCCAGCGTGCGCAGGTCATCGACCCGGTCGCCGAAGCCGAAGCCGCGCGGCTGGTATCCGTCGACCTCGGCCGCCATTTCGGTGTCGATCCCGTCCATGAGCGCATCGACAAGCGGGGCCGTCATCGCGGCGTCGGTGCGGGTGGGGCGCCGGGGCTGCGCCGCCCCCTGCCGCACGCGACCTGTCGTCTGGACCTCGATCAGGGCCGCCATCATCTGCTGGTCGAGGCATAGCGCCCCGCGCGTGCCGTCCGATCCGTCGAGCAGCAGGATCAAACCATCTTTCTGCAGGATGTCTTCGATCCCTGCGAGGGGCGCGCGCTGCTGTTCCACGGTCGCCACCGTCAGTGCCAGATCGAACAGGTTTTCGGCGGCGCGCGCCAGTGTCAGGCGCAGCGCCTTGGCCGACGACATGGCACGCGATTCGCATCCGCCGCGGGTCGGACGGGCCTTTCGATGTATGACCGAATCGTGGTCCTGCGATGCCATCACGCCCGCCGCCTGGTTTCTGGTATCCTCGCATGACCCTAGGCCGGGGCTGGTTACCATTTCCTTTAGATCACCCCGAAGATTGCGCGGCGCCGTCCACCGGGCCTTGGGCCTGGCCGGATAGCGGCAGGCTGACCCGAAAGGCCGCGCCCGTCTGACCGGGCAGGTAGCTGACCGAGCCGCCCAGCCGCTCCATGATCTCGCGGCATATCGCGAGGCCGAGGCCCGCACCGCCGGCCGTGGTCTGTCCGATTCGCGAGAATTTCTCGAAGATCACGGCCTGTTTCTCGGGCGGGATGCCCGACCCGTTATCGGTGAAGTCGATCACCACATGTCCATCGGTCACCGTTGTGCGGATGGTCATGACGGGGGGTGTGCCGTCGCAGTACTTGCGTGCATTGGCGATCAGGTTGATGAAAACCTGCGCCAGCCGGTCGAGATCGGAGGTCAGTTCGATCGCCTCGGCACTGCGGTTCCGCTCGACCCTGAGGGCGGTGTCCTTGACCCCGGCGGCGCGCTCGGCGCGGTCGAGAACATCGACAAGCTGGCCGGTCTGGGTGTTGATCTCGACCTGCCCGTTTTCCAGCACGCTCAGATCCAGAAGATCGTCGAGCAGGCGCGTCAGGCGAACCGTCTCGTCATGGATGATCGAGGCGTATTTGCTCTGTTCCTCGGGGGTGAGGTCGCCGGTGTCGCGCAGGATTTCGGAAAATGCCCGGATCGAGGTCATCGGCGTGCGCAGCTCGTGGCTGACCTGCGACAGAAAGCCGTCCTTCTGAACGGAAAGCTGGGTGAGCTTTTCATTGGCCTGCCGCAATTGCCGGGCGGTGCGGGCGAGTTCCTGGCTTTGCGCCTCGAGCCGGGTGGAGTATTCCATGATCTGCGCGGTTTCGTCGGCCACCGCCATCAGATCCTCGACCGAGACCGTGGCGCCGCCCACGATCTGGGCGATCATCGCGTGCGCGGTGGCCGCGCCGACCGACCCCGACAGCACGCGTTCGAGATCCTGCAGGAAATCGGGGCTGGGTTCGGGCAGGTAGCCCGCAACGCCCTGCCGCCTTGCCGCATCGGCAAAGAGCGCCTGGGCCTCGTCCGCGCCCATGATGCGTTGGGACATGATCAGCAGATCCTCGCTTTGCGCCATGTTGCCGGTCCAGCCGCCGGGCGTGCCGGAATGGTCGAACACGTTGACGAATTGCGCGCCCTGCAAGCGCTCGATCGGCTGCGGAAAGCTGAGCAGCGACCCCAGGATGAAGCAGCCGGTATTGAGCAGCATCGACCACATGAAGGCGTGGATCACCGGGTCCAGGCGTTCGGTGCCGAACAGCGCGTAGGGCCGCAGCCATGCGAGGCCCATGAGCCCCTCGTCGAACACCGCGTCCGGCAGCACCGCCGAGGGTCCGAAACTTGGCAGGAAGAGGCAGTACAACCAGATAACTGCGCCCGCGCCCAACCCCGCCAGGGCGCCGGTGCGCGTGGCACCGCGCCAGAACAGCCCCCCCATCAGCGCGGGCAAAAACTGTGCCACGCCGACAAAGGCGATCAGCCCGATGGCGGCAAGCGCCGTGCCGCCGCCCGACAGGTGAAAGTAGAGATAGCCGAGGAATACCACGCCCGCGATGCTCAGCCGCCGGGCGGTGATCGCGACCTTGCGCACATCGCCCGACATCATCGCGGCATTGGTCGAATAGCGCAGCCAGATCGGCATCACGATATGGTTGGACACCATGGTCGACAGCGCGATCGACGCCACGATCACCATCGAGGTGGCGCTGGAGAACCCGCCGAGGAACGACAGGATCGCCAGCCCGTCACGCCCGTCCATCAGTGGCAGCGTCAGCACGAAGAGGTCCGGATTGGCGCCTTCGGGCATCACTTGCAGGCCGACGGCGGCGATCGGGATGACAAACAGGCTCATCAGCATGAGATAGGCCGGAAAGGCCCACGCGGCGGTACGCAGGTGGGTCTCGTCCTCGTTCTCGACCACCATGACCTGGAACATGCGCGGCAGGCACATGAACGCGACCGCCGACAGCAGCGTCAGCCCGACCCAGCGGGTCCCCGCGACGTCGAAATGCGAAATCCCGGAGGTCTCTATCCGGTCGAGCGTGCCGTTGATGCCGCCGGCCAACCCCCAGACGACGAAGATACCCACGGCCAGCAGTGCGCAGAGCTTGACCACGGCCTCAATCGCGATCGCCATGACCACGCCGTGATGCCGTTCGTTGGCGTCGAGATTGCGGGTGCCGAACAGCACGGTGAACACGGTCAGCCCGACAGCCACCCACAGCGCCGTGGATTGCATGTCCGACAGGTGGATCGCCTCGGGGTCGGTCTGGGCGAAGGCGGCGAAGGACAGCGTGACAGATTGCAGTTGCAGCGCGATATAGGGTGTCGTGCCGATCACCGCGAGGACCGTCACGAACACCGCCAGCAGGTTGGATTTACCGTAACGCGACGAGATCAGGTCGGCGATCGAGGTGATCCGCTGGCTGCGCCCCACGCGCACCAGCCGCCGCAGGGTCCACCACCAGCCGATCATCACCAGCGTCGGCCCGAGATAGATGGTCACGAATTCCAGCCCCGACCGTGCCGCGAAGCCGACCGCGCCGTAGAACGTCCAGGCGGTGCAGTAGATCGACAGCGACAGCGTGTAGACGATGGGTGATCGCAGCCAGCCCACCCGCCCCCGCGCCGCCGCCCGGTCCGCGCCGAAGGCCACCGTGAACAGCAGCGCCACGTAGCAGATGCAGACAAGGACGAGGACGTTGAGCCCCGACATTCACGTGTCTCCCTGGTCGGTGCCGGCGGGATCGGTCTCGCCGGCCCGCAGGTGCCGCGAGATCAGCGCGGACAGCCCCACGAGCACGGCCCAGAGCACGAATATGTAGATCATCACCCGTGCCGTGCCGGGGTCTCCCTCGGGTCCTTGCCACAGGATCGGTACGACCATGAGCACCCCTGCTGCCAGCGGCAGCAGCCGCGCGGCGTCGGCCAGGCGGCGTTGGCGGTAGGTGCGCCGCGCCAGAAAGACAGGGCCGCGATCCGGGCTCATGCCCGGACCAGGGCGCGCACGGCGGCCAGCACGTCGGCGTTGGAGAACGGTTTGGTCATGTACTGGTCGGCCCCGGCGCGTTCGGCGATCTCGCGGTCCCTGTCCTGCCCCCGCGCGGTCAGCATCAGGACGGGGGTCGCCGCGAAATCGGCATCCGCGCGGATTTCTTCGAGGATGTCGTAGCCGCTCTTGCCGGGCAGCATCACGTCGAGGATGATCAGGTCGGGCGCGCGCGCGCGCACCGTTTCCATCGCGTCATGCCCGTTGGAATGGGTCTTCACGTCCCAGCCGTCGCGCGAGAGGATGAAGCTGACCGCCTCGATGATGTTCGGCTCGTCCTCGATGACCAGAACCTTCTTTCCCATGCGATCGGCCTCCCTGTCCGATGCGTGCCCCTGACCGGCGCGCCAGTCGACTATCCCGGTTAAGACAGTCCCTGTCAAAAACCCTCTGCGATGATCGACGGCTCGCGCCGCGCGGTGCAGTCGCGGATCGGGCAGATCCGGCAACTGACGCCAAGATCCAGCACCTCGCCCATATCCGTGCGCGGATCGGGCAGAAGCAGCATGTGCATCCGCGTCAACGCCGGCCGGTCAAAGCCCGCCGGCTCGGCCGCGCCGGCCACGGCCATCGCCAGCACCGGCTCGTCGCCGCGCCCGACCTGCCGGACCCGCATCCGCAACGGTGCACTGGGTTGTGCCATCACCTGATAGAGCGGCCAGAGCGCGCAGGCCCCGGCCAGGCGCGGCATGTCGAACCCCGCGATCGGCTTGCGAAACGTGAGGGTTCCGGAGGCGTCGCAGATCGCCAGCCCCACCGGACCGACCTGCGACGCGGGCAGCGTGGCCAGCCTGCGGAACACGCGCGACAGATCCGCGCCCGTGGCCTCTGCCAGACGGTCGGGGCGCATGCCCAGCTCCTGCACGCGCGCCAGGATCTTCCGCAGTGGCAGGGCCTGCGCATCTTCCAGGTAGCGCAACAATACCTCCCGCGTCAGGGCCTGCGCGGGGGCAGACAGGGCCTGCGCGTCCGCGCCCTGCAACAGCATCGTGACATCGCGTGGTCCCGCCAGCCCGCGCTCCAGCTCTGGGACGTGAAAGTCGCGCGCCGCAAGGAAGGCGTGCATCTCGTCCTGCGGGGATTGCACCGTGGCCTCGCGATTGGCCGCGCCGTCCAGGTAGCGGACAAGGACCTGCGCCTCGTCGGTCAGGCGCGTGCTGTCTTCGTTGATGTTGCGATGAAACCGGGCCTGCCATTCGGGTTCCAGCGCCTCGGTTTCGACGAGGATCGAAGAGGTCGCGCGAATGGCCGTCACCGCCGAAATGACCTCGTGCAGGGAATCCGCGAGAAACGGGTCATGCGCAAGGCGGTCGGTCAGCGTCTCGATCGTGGTTTCAAGCGTCCGGGTCCGGTTGTAAAGCGCTGTCAGCACCTCGGCCCAGCCGGGGAACCGTTCCGCGAATTCCTCGGTCCGGTCGAGTTCGACATCATCGCGGCCCGCCTCTGCGGCGGCTTCGTGCAGCGCGGAGACGAGCGCGGCACCGGCCCCTTCCGACAGAAGCGACGGTTCGACCTCCAGCGCTTCGGCGAGTTTCAACAGCGTCTTGCCGCCGATTCTGCGGCGGTTGTGTTCGATCAGGTTGAGATAAGAGGGCGAGATCCCGGCCTGTTTCGCAAGCGTGGCCTGCCGTATCCCGGTCAGCAAGCGCCGTTCACGTATCCGCGTCCCGATCATGAGCTGGTCCGCCACTGGAATTTTCGTGCCTCCGAATGTACTTGCCGCAGCGGTTAGAAAATCTTTTTACAAAACTTGTGCCATGATTGTCCAGAAATTAACAAAAGAAATCTTCCGGGATATCCGCCTGTTGCGAAGCTTTGTTGCCGCGCAGCATACTCGAGCTGCACAATAGTGTCTCGGGCTGCGTTTGAGGAGACGCATCCCGCGAAATCCATAAAGGGAGGAAGACATGTCCACACCGAAGCTGACACGTCGGGGCCTGATCCGGACAAGCGCCATTGCCGGCGCCGGGGTCGCAATGCCCACGATATTCACCGCGTCCAGCGCCTCTGCGTTCACCAACGAGCCGACCGGCAACACCGTGACGCTCGGGTTCAACGTGCCGCAATCGGGGCCCTATGCCGACGAGGGCGCGGACGAGCTGCGCGCCTATGAACTGGCGGTCGAGCACCTCAATGGCGAGGGCGACGGCGGCATGATGAACACGTTCAGCTCCAAGGCGCTGAAGGGCAACGGCATACTGGGCAAGAAGGTGGAATACGTCACCGGCGACACCCAGACCAAATCTGACGCGGCACGCGCATCGGCCCGGTCGATGATCGAAAAGGACGGGGCCATCATGATCACCGGCGGATCGTCGTCGGGCGTTGCGGTGGCGGTGCAGGATCTGTGCCAGTCGGCGGGCGTGATCTTCATGGCCGGGCTGACGCATTCCAACGACACCACCGGCAAGGACCGCAAGGCCAACGGGTTCCGGCACTTCTTCAACTCGTACATGTCCGGCGCGGCGCTGGCGCCGGTGCTGGCCGATGCCTATGGCACCGACCGCAAGGCCTATCACCTGACCGCCGACTACAACTGGGGCTACACCACCGAAGAGGCGATCCGCTCCTCGACAGAGGCGATGGGCTGGGAAACAGTCAACGCCGTCAAGACGCCGCTGACCCAGACCGATTTCAGTTCCTACATCGCGCCGGTGATGCAGTCGGGCGCCGACGTTCTGGTGCTGAACCATTACGGCGGCAACATGGTAAACTCGCTGACCAACGCGGTCCAGTTCGGCCTGCGCGAGGCTACTGCGAACGGCAAGAACTTCGAGATCGTCGTGCCGCTTTATTCACGGCTGATGGCGCGCGGCGCGGGCGAGAACGTCAAGGGCATCTTCGGCTCGACCAACTGGCACTGGTCGTTGCAGGACGACGCCTCGAAGGCGTTCGTGCGGTCCTTCGGCGAGAAATACGGCTTTCCGCCCAGCCAGGCGGCGCATACCTGCTACGTGCAGACGCTGCTTTACGCCGATGCGGTCGAGCGCGCCGGAAGCTTCCAGCCCTGCGCGGTGGTCGAAGCCCTCGAAGGGTTCGAGTTCGACGGTCTTGGCAACGGGCCGACGCTGTACCGGGCCGACGATCACCAGTGCTTCAAGGATGTGCTGGTCGTGCGCGGCAAGGAGAACCCGGAATCCGAGTTCGACCTGCTGGAGATCGTCGAGGTCACCCCGACCGAGCAGGTGATGTATGCGCCGGATCACCCGCAATTCGATGGTGGATCGCTCGGGTCGTGCAATAACGGCGCCTGAGCCATCCATGACACCCGGCCGCGCGCCTCGTGCGCGCGGCCGGTTTGTCTGATCTGCCCGACGGCACGTTTTCGTGACAGACCACCGTCTTCTCTAACCCATGGGTGGGATAATGGACGCAATCATCCTTCAGATACTCAACGGCCTCGACAAGGGGTCGGCCTATGCGCTGATCGCGCTTGGCCTGACGCTGATCTTCGGTACGCTCGGCGTCGTCAATTTCGCCCATGGTGCGTTGTTCATGATCGGGGCGTTCTGCGCGGTCACGCTGTCGCGGGTGCTCAACCTCGGGTTCGAGACGGTCGATCCGGACAAGACCGACTTTCTCGGCAATCCGGCCACTGTCAAGACCACCTATGTCGAACACTGGCTGGGGCCGGAGCTGGGCGGTGGAATCATTGATTGGTCCGTGCCGCTGGCGATCCTGGTCGCGATCCCGATCATGGTCCTTGTCGGGTTCATCATGGAACGCGGGCTGATCAAGCACTTCTACCACCGCCCCCATGCCGACCAGATCCTCGTGACCTTCGGACTGGCCATCGTGCTGCAGGAGATCATCAAGTATTTCTATGGCGCGAACCCGATCCAGACACCGGCGCCTGACGTCTTCCGCGGCTCGTTCGATTTCGGAACGCTGGTCGGCTTTGGTCCGGGGCAGATCATCTATCCCTACTGGCGCCTCGTGTACTTCGGTTTTGCGGCGGTCATCATCGCGGCGGTCTTTGCCTTCCTGCGATTCACCACCTTCGGGATGGTTGTGCGCGCGGGCATGGCCGACCGCGAAACCGTGGGCCTTCTGGGCATCAATATCGACAAGCGGTTCACGATCATGTTCGGCATCGCCGCCGCCGTGGCGGGCGTGGCGGGCGTGATGTATGCCCCGATCAACCCGCCAAGCTATCACATGGGGATGGATTTCCTCGTGCTCAGCTTTGTCGTCGTGGTCGTCGGCGGCATGGGCAGCCTGCCCGGCGCGGTGCTGGCGGGTTTCCTGTTGGGCATCCTTGAATCCTTCGCCTCGATGGGCGCGGTGATCGAGGTGCTCCCCGGCATCAACCAGATCATCATCTATCTGGTCGCCATCATCATTCTGTTGACGCGTCCGCGCGGCCTGATGGGCCGCAAGGGCGTGATGGAGGAGTGACCATGCTTGGTCTGGGAAAAAGAGACGTCGCCCTGCTGCTGGTCGTCGTGACACTGACGATGCTGGCCCCGTTCCTGCTGAACCCGTTCCCGGTGAATTCCGCCATGGCGCAGTTCAACGCGGGCTATCCGGACCTGATGCAGCGTTTCGTGATCTTCGGGATCTTCGCCATCGGGTTCAACATCCTGTTCGGCCTGACCGGGTATCTCAGCTTTGGTCACGCGGCCTTCCTGGGGGTGGGCTCTTACGCGGCGGTGTGGATGTTCAAGCTGCTCAGCATGAACGTCATCCCGGCGATCGCGCTGGCGGTCATCACCTCGGGGCTGTTTGCGCTGCTGATCGGCTACGTGTCGTTGCGCCGGTCGGGGATCTATTTCGCGATCCTGACACTGGCCTTCGCGCAGATGTCCTACGCGCTGGCCTACTCGGTGCTGACGCCGATCACCGGCGGCGAAACGGGACTGCAACTGGCGCTGAGCGATCCGCGCATTCTTGACATGGCCGTGACGCAAGGCGGCAACATTCCCGTGCCCGGCCTCTTCGGGCTGAAGATGAACGCGAGCACCGAACTGGCGTTCGGCGACTGGGTGTTCACCTTCTCGATCGGCTATTACTTCTGCGCGATCGTCATGCTGCTGGCGTTCTACATGGCGATACGGCTGTTCCGGTCGCCCTTCGGGATGATGCTGCGCGCGATCAAGTCGAACAACACGAGGATGAGCTATACCGGCCTTTACGCGCGGCCCTATGCGCTGGCGGCTTTCGTGATCTCGGGCATGTATGCCGGCCTTGCCGGGGGGCTCATGGCCTCGATGGACCCGCTGGCGGGGGCCGAGCGGATGTTCTGGACGGCGTCCGGCGAGGTGGTGCTGATGACCATCCTGGGCGGGGTCGGCACGCTGATCGGCCCGGTGCTGGGCGCAAGCGCGATCAAGTACATGGAAAACATCGTCTCGAAGATCAACGAGGAAATCCTGCACAGCTGGTTCGCCTTTCTGCCCGACGGGTTGGAGAATATCGTGGTCGCGGTGATCTATCCCTTCGTGGGCAAGGGCTGGCATCTGACGCTGGGGCTGGTGTTCATGCTGGTCGTCATCTTCCTGCCCGGCGGTCTGGTCGAAGGCGGCAAGCGTGTCGCGGGGCTGTTCCGCCGCCGCAAGGCGCGGGACGACGCCGGGAAATCCAACCAATCCAACCCCGCCGAATAAGGAGCGCGCGCCATGGGCATTCTGGAAGTCAAGAACGTCAACAAGCGCTTCGGCGGGTTGCAGGCGCTTGGGGACGTCAATCTGGATGTGGCGGAAAATTCCGTGCATGCGATCATCGGACCGAACGGGGCGGGCAAGTCGACATTGCTCAACTGCCTGATCGGCAAGCTGATCCCCGATACCGGATCGGTGATGTTCCAGGGCCAGTCGGTGCTGGGCCGCAAGCCCTACGAGATCAATCAGATGGGCATTTCCCGCGTGTTCCAGACGCCCGAGATCTTCGGCGATCTCACGGTGCTGGAAAACATGATGATCCCCATTTTCGCCAAGCGCGACGGCGTGTTCCGCATGCATGCCTTCGAGCACTCGGAAAACGAGACCGAGATCGTCGATCAGGCCGAACACATGCTTGAAAGTCTCGGCATGGCCGATGACCGGCACATGCATTCGGCCTCGATGTCGCGCGGCAACAAGCGGCGGCTGGAGATCGGCATGTGTCTGGCGCAAGCCCCGCGCCTGCTGCTTCTGGACGAGCCGACGGCGGGCATGGCACGCGCCGACACAAACGCCACCATCGACCTGCTCAAGCAGATCAAGGACGAGCGCGACATCACCATCGCGATCATCGAGCATGACATGCATGTGGTGTTCAGCCTTGCCGACCGGATCACCGTTCTGGCCCAGGGCAGCCCGCTGGTCGAGGATACCCCCGAGAAAATCAAGGGCCATCCCAAGGTGCGCGAAGCGTATCTGGGTGAATCAGCCTGACAGGAGCACGGACCATGAACGTCAAACCCGACTTTTCCAAGGGCCGGAACTACGCCGAAACCGCCCCCGCCTTTCTTTCCGTCTGGAACCTCGAAAGCTACTACGGCGAGAGCTTCATCGTCCAGAATATCAGCTTCAATGTCCATGAGGGCGAGATCCTCGCGCTTCTGGGTCGCAACGGTGCGGGCAAGACCACCACGCTGCGGTCGATCGCGCGGATGGACAGCCCGCAGGTCAAGCACGGCGAGATCTGGCTGGATCACAAGCCGCTGCACACGATGAGAAGCCACGAAGCGGCGGCGGCCGGGATCGGCCTCGTGCCCGAGGACAGGCGCATCATTCCCGGTCTGACCGTCGAGGAGAACCTGCAACTGGCCCAGATCGCCCCGCCTGTCGGCTGGTCCTTCGACCGCCTGTTCGAGCTGTTCCCCCGTCTGGCCGAGCGTCGCAAGCAAGAGGGCACCACGCTGTCGGGCGGCGAGCAGCAGATGCTGGCCGTGGCCCGTGCGCTGGCGCGCGACATCAAGGTGCTGCTTCTGGACGAACCCTACGAGGGGCTGGCGCCGGTGATCGTCGACGAGATCGAGAAGACCCTGCGCATCATCAAGGAACAGGGCATCACCACGATTCTGGTCGAGCAGAACGCGGTGCGCGCGCTGGAACTGGCGGATCGTGCGGTGATCCTCGACACGGGCGGCATCGTGTTCGACGGCACCGCCACCGAGGTGCTGGAAAACGAGGAACTGCGATCGGAATACCTCGCGATCTGACATCGGCGAACGATCGCCGGCTGGCTTTGATCTTGGGGCGGCGAATGCCCATATTCGGCATGTCCCCAAATATGGAAGAGGAGTCCATCACCATGCGCAGTCTGATCCTTGCCAGCCTCGCCAGCCTGACCCTTGCGGGCTGTATCAATACCAGTGACAACCGGGAACTGACCGGGGCCGCGATCGGGGCCGGGGCCGGTCTTGTCGGGGCGGCGGTCTTTGACGCCAATCCCGGCTGGACGGTGATTTCCACCCTTGCCGGGGCCGCTGCGGGCACCCTCGTCGCGCGCAACACCCGGACCAATCAATGTGCCTATGCCAATGGTGACGGGACCTATCGCACCGTTCCGTGCTGAAGACCCCAATCGCCGGCGGCCGCTGTCACGACCGATGATAGGGGCTGCCGGCCAGAATTGATGCGGCGCGGTAAAGCTGTTCGACCAGCATCACGCGCGCCAGCATGTGCGGCCAGACCATCTTGCCGAATGACAGCGTGACATCCGCCCGCGCGCGCAGATCGGGCGACAGCCCGTCAGCGCCTCCAATCAGAAAGGCGACGTCGCCGCGCCCCGTGTCACGCCAGTGGCCAAGGTGTCGGGACAAATCGGGCGAGCTCATCAGGTTGCCGCGCTCGTCCAGTGCCACCACCAACGCGCCCTTGGGAATCGTACGGTCAAGCAGACCGGCCTCGGCGCTTATGCCGCGGCCTTTCTTGTCCTCGACCTCGTGCAGGTGCAGGGGACCAAGCCCAAGCGCGCGCCCGGTCTTGTCGAAGCGCGTCGTGTAGTCATCGATCAGCGCGCGTTCAGGGCCGGTCCGCAACCGGCCCACGGCGCCGACGTGCACCCGCATTCAGACCTGCGACGCGGCCGTCTGCCCGGCGGGCATCCACATCTTCTCGATCTGGTAGAAGTCGCGCACCTCGGGGCGGAAGACATGGACGATCACGTCGCCCGTGTCGATCAGCACCCAGTCGCCGGTATTCTTGCCCTCGGTGCGGGTCGGAATGCCGTGATCCTGCTTGAGCCGGTCCACCAACTTTTCCGAGATCGCCGAAACCTGGCGTGACGACCGTCCAGAGCAGACCACCATGTAATCGCCCATGGCCGACTTGCCGCGCAGGTCGATCTGCACGATATCTTCGGCCTTGTCGTCGGAAAGGGAATCGAGGATGGCCGCAAGTTGCGCTTCGCTGTCTGCGGTCAAAGCGGACACCGTCGCGTGTGCCCCGTGGTCAGCGGCCCCAGCCGCGTAGGTCGTAAGAGACAGGACATCGTCCTCCTTCATATCGCACCACAACGCCCCGGTGCCGGGCATGTTCTGAAAATAGCAGCAGACCGGTGAGATTTCAATCAATCCCTGCGCCACCGGCCCCCGGCGCGTCGAATATGACACGTCTCTCAGCCGGGCGTGTCCAGCAGGCGTACTTCGCGCTGCGGGAAGGGGATGGAAATACCGTTTTCCTGAAATGCGTCCCAAAGCGCCAGGTAGACATTGCCGCGAATGTTGGTCAGCCCGCCTGTCGGATCACGGATCCAGAAGCGCAGGACATAATCGACGCTGCTGTCGCCAAAGCCCACGATGTGACAGACCGGCGGCTGTTCGCCAAGGACACGCGGCACGGTCTTCGCGGCCTCGGTCGCAATGCGGCGCACCTTGTGCGGGTCATCGCCGTAGGCGGTGCCGAAATGAATGTCGAGCCGCACGAAATCGTTGGAATGCGACCAGTTGACCACCTGCCCCGTGATCAGGTCCTCGTTGGGGATCAGGTATTCGCGCCCGTCCCGCGTGGTGATGGACACGTAGCGCGCCCCGAGACTGTTGATCCAGCCGAAGGTCTCGCCAAGGCTGATGACGTCGCCGGGCTTGATCGACTTGTCGAGCAGGATGATCACCCCCGACACGAGGTTCGACACAACCTTCTGCAGGCCGAAACCCAGCCCCACGCCGATCGCCCCCGACAGCACGGCAAGCCCGGTCAGATCCACCCCGACCACGTGCAGCCCGATGAAGACCGCCGTGCCGTACAGCAGCACCTGCAGGACCTTGACCAGAAGCACCTGAATCGACGGCGATATGTCGGTCTTGCGGCGCACCCGTGCCGCGCTGGTGGTTGCAACGAATCGCGCCAGCACAAAAAGGGTGCCGATCACGATGGTCGCTTGGACCAGCATCCAGACCGACAGCCGCGTCTCGCCCATTTCGAACGCCCAGCCATCCAGCAGCGCCCGTGCCTCGCCCGTCAGGTTCAGGATGATCAGCGTCGCCCATGTCCAGCCCGCGTAGCGCACCAGCGCCCGCAGAAAGCCGTTGCCGATTGCCCGCGTCACGATGGCGATCATCAGCCATGCCAGCGCCAGTTCCGCGACCACCGTCAACAGGTACGACCGGCTGGGCCATGTCGTCGCGCCCATCACCCAGACGGTCGGCCAGATCAGCGCCACGAACAGGATCAGCCGCAGCCGCCGGTACAGCATCACGAGAAACCGCATGCGCCACAGCGGCCAGCCCTCGCGGCGCCGCATCCATGCGTGGACGGTCGGGCCGAGCAGACGGTTCAGCAGATGCGCGACGATGAAAAGGCCCGCCGCGATCGCAACCTGGTAGGCGTTCCATGGCCGCATCAGCCCACGCAGAAACATCTCGGCCCGCGCCCACAGGTCGAGCGCGATATCCTGCGTGAGGGTGATGACGTCGCTTTCCATGCCGGGCAGAGTGGCACGCGGCCCGCGCCCTCACAAGACAGCCTGGGCGACGTCGGGGCCGCTTATCGCGGGGCGCGCCATGGCTGCGATTTGAACCACGCCACGGTGTAGGCCACCACGATCAACGCGGCGAACCCTATCAGGTTGGCCAGCGTCATGTTCCATGTCGTGCGCCCGATTTGGTCCATCATGAAGCCTGAAAACCGCGCGAAGACCATGGAAAAGACGAACACCGCCAGCGATTGCTGCCCGACCTTCAGGATCATCTGCAACAGGGCGTCCCAGCCACGTGCCAGCATCCCGGTGCCGACGGCCTTCAGCCGCGCGCCGCCATTGCCCGCCGCGACCCAGCACAGATAGGCCAGAGCCAGGAAATGCACGTAGCGCAGGATGCCGAAATCGGACTTGTTGAACAGGCCCTGGTTGGCGATCCGCCACTCGACGATACTGTCGCGGATGCCGGGGGCGTGGGGGCCGAAGATCTCGCGCATGCCGATATGCGACAGCGGGATCATGGCGATCACGATGACGGCGGCGACCACGACCAGCGCGGTGTTGACGGGCGGTTTCGGCAGCCAGCCGCGCATGAAGGCGAAGCCGGTGAAGAAGATCAACTGCCAGCCAAACGGGTTGAAGAACCATTCGCGATCCGACCACGGCTCTGCCGGGAAGGCGAGATGCAGCGCGCCGAGGCCAAGGGCGTCCAGCAGCGCGCCTTGTGCGAAAATCCAGATCAACCCGACCGCGCCGGCAACCGCCCACAGGCTGACGCGGCTGAGCGCCACCATCAGCGGCATCATCGCGAGGATCACAAGGTACATCGGCAGGATATCGAAGTAATTTGGCACGTAGGTCAGCGTGAACAGCCCCACAAGAAGCGGGCCGGGATCCTCGAAAAACGCCCACAGGTTCAGCGTGCCGATATAGACGGTCTCGAACGTGCCGAAATGATCGAACGCCGCCAGCATCGTGGCGATGGCGAAAAACATGCCGATATGCGCCCAGTAGACCTGCCAGACGCGAAAAGCCACGCGCCCGGTCCCCAGCCGCCATCCCGCGCGGTCAAAGCTGCGCCCGAACGCGATGGCCGAGGCCATGCCCGAACAGAAGACGAAGATCTCGGTCGCGTCCGAAAAGCCCCAGCGGGCCGGGATCCAGCTGGTGAAGAAATTGCTCGGCGTATGCGCGCAGAGGATGATGAACATCGCCAGCCCGCGAAAGAAATCCAGCCGGATATCGCGGGTCGCAGCGGGCGGGACCGCGGCCTGCGTGGCGCGGCCTTGGGTCATCGCCGGATCGGCAGCACTCGTCATCGCGGTGTCGGTTCCTTTTGCACCCTGCGCCGGGGTCACTCGGCGGGCAGGCTTTTGGTGGTGTTCCAGTCGCCGCGCGCGTCCGAGATCAGATCGAGCCGTGTGCCGGCATAGGTGTCAAGAGTGCCGGCGCGCTGGCCGCTGCGCTCCTGCAGCATCGTCTCGGCCTCGTCAAGGAACCCGCTTCGGATGCCTGCATCGATGGTCAGCCGCTCGAACACGTCGCGCTGCGCGTGGCTGCCGCCGATCGTCTGCATGGACCTGCGCGCCTGCGAAAGATTGAGGAACGCGGTCCGGTAATCGCCCTCGCCGAACGCTTCGAGGCCGGTGGTCGCCGCGAGGCCGGGATGCGCCATGCGGGCCTGCATCTCGCCCGCGTCGGTGCGTTGCGCGTCGCGGTGCAGACGGCCCATCATCCGCCTGACGGCCATGTCGCGATTGCCGCCGACCAGCGCCAGCAGGTAATGCAGATCCGCAAAGATCAGGCAGGCATCCTGCGTGCGCCGCTCGGATATGTCGGCCAGTTCTTCCCAGCGGTGACCCACGTCATGCCCCTCCAGCTCCAGCCGCATCAGCAGCGAGGTGGCGTTGGAGATGTCGCGGAAATCGTCGGTGTGATCGCGGCGGATCTCTGTGTCGTAAAGGTCGAACACCGCCCCGATCTGGTTCTGATCGAGATGCATCAGCGCCTTGTGCCACCAGACATGGTAGCGGAAATTGTTGCAATGCGCCCAGGCGGCCTCGCGCCCCTCCAGCCAGTCGAGGCCACCGCGCGAATCGGCCGTCATGTCGTAGACATGCGCGACCGCGTGCAGGCCCCACGCGTCGTCCTCGGCGATGCTGAGCGCGAGGCGTCCGGCGGTCGCGGCGCGGCCATACTCGCCGGTTTCTTCCAGCGCGAAGGCGTGACAGCCCAGCAGGTAGCCGCGCGCCGGGTTCTGCGCGTCATAGGCGGGCAGCAGCGCCTCGACCGAGGATCGCATGCCGTGCCGGTCACCTAGGATGAAGCGCGTCGCGTGACAGATCTTCATCGCCAGCGCGTCCTCGGGCCAGCGCGCGAGGATCTCTTCCAAGGCGCGCACGCAGTCCGACGGGCGCCCGTCCAGCCACGCGCCAAGCGCGCGGATATAGCCCATCTCGCGCGGCAGGGGCGCGCCCTGCCGGGCCACGAGGCTCGCCGTCCGGTAGGCCTCGCGGGCGGTCTCGGTCATCTCGGCCCGGCCCAGCATCAGGCAGAAAAGGCCCTTTACGGCATGCCCCATGGCAAAGTCCGGCGCGTCGCGCAGGACCGCGCCCAGGTGGTCGGGCACGCTGGCCCCGTGGGCAAGAAAGCCCAGCACCATCCGGTCCCACGCCGCGGCGGCCTCGGGCGAGGAAAGCGGGATCTCGTACCCGAACTGGTCATTTCGCATGGTCTCGATGTCCTCTCGCCGGTCCGGGCCTGCACCCTGTCCCGAGGATGTACCACAGCCGCTGCGATCCGGCGCACCGATCACCAACAGTTTATCGGCAGAACAGCGAAAGCGCCGGCCGCGCGGCAGGCCCGGTGCGCGGCGGCCTCGGCCCGAGCGGCGCAACCTTGTCATGCGGGCGGTATCGCCCGGTGTCGTGTCACGCGTCGTCGCCCGGATCGGGCAGGATGTCGGCTGTATCCGCGCCGGTGGCGGGCGGCGCACGGCGGTAGCTGACCGGCGTGCGCGAGAACTTCAGCGGATTGCCGAGCAGCCGTACCTCGCCCGCCGCGGTTTGCGGGGCGGGCAGGGTTATGGTCATCCCGCGCGCCTGCGCCTGATCGGACTCCAGCGCCTGTTCGATCGTGTTCACCGGGCCCACGGGCACGCGCCGCGTCTCGAGCCCGTCGATCACGTCCTGCATCGACCGGCGGGCCAGCTCTGCCTCGATCATCGGCACCAGCGTATCGCGGTTGGCAAGCCGCGCGGTGTTGGTGGCAAAGCGCGGATCGGTGGCCCAGCCGGGCTGCCCCAGGTAGTCGCAGAACCGCGCATACTGGCTGTCATTGCCGACCGCGACGATGACGTAGCCGTCGGCCGTGGCGAAGACCTGGTAGGGCACGATATTGGGATGCGCGTTGCCCGCGCGCACCGGCGAGATGCCCGAGGTCAGGTAGTTCAGCCCCTGATTGGCCAGCCATGACATCGTGCTGTCCACCAGAGCCAGATCGATATGCTGCCCCTCGCCGGTGGCGTCGCGGTGGCGCAGCGCGGCAAGGATGCCGGTCGCGGCATACAGCCCGCACACCACGTCGGCCACGCCGACGCCCACCTTCATCGGTTCGTCGCCGGCGGCGCCGGTGATCGACATAATCCCGCCGTATCCTTGCGCCATGAGGTCGTAGCCCGGCTTGTCGCGATTGGGGCCGGTCTGCCCGAAGCCCGAGATCGAGCAATAGACGAGGCCGGGATGCGCCGCGCACAGCGTCTCGTGATCCAGCCCGTAGCGGCGCAGGCCGCCGGGCTTGAAATTCTCGATCACCACGTCGGCGCGACCGGCGAGATCGCGCAGCGCCGTCTGCACGCCGGCATCGGTCAGGTCCACCGCCACGGATTTCTTGTTGCGATTGATCGACAGGAAATACGCCGACAGGTCGGTGGGCTGGCCATCCGGCCCCGTGGCGAATGGCGGGCCCCAGGCCCGCGTGTCGTCGCCGGAAAGGTTTTCTATCTTGATGACCTCGGCGCCGAGATCGCCCAGAAGCTGCGTGCAGGTGGGACCCGCCAGGATGCGGCTGAGATCGAGAACGACAAGACCGTCAAGCGGGCCGGGCATGGGGCATCTCCTCAGATACGAGTGTCATAGGACCCGCGGTCGATTTCCGCCGCGATCACGGTAAAGGTTTCGGCCGCCTGCGCGTCTTGCAGCGCGGCGTGCAACTCGGCGCGGTCGGTCACCCGCACGCCGTTGCCGCCGAAGGCGCGCCCGATGGCGGCGAAATCGTGGCGGTCGAAATCGACGGCAAGGTTGGGCATCTGCCGTTCGCGCTGTTTCTTCTCGATCAGCGCGAGGCTGGCATCGACGAAGACCACGAAGATCACCGGCAGGCCGAGTTCGGCCACGGTGGACAACTCGCCGGCCACCATCAGAAAGCCGGCATCGCCCGAAAAGCTGACCACGGTCGCGTCGGGCGTGGCGAGTTTCGCGCCCATGGCAAGCGGCACGGCGCAGCCCATGGTGCACAGTGCCGTCGATTGCAGCAGGGTGCGGGGCGCGTGGGCGGTCCACATCTGCGACAGCAGGATCCGGTGCGCGCCGCTGTCGACGGTGGCGATGGTATCCGCAGGCAGCGTTCTGCGGCATTCGTCGATCACGGCGGCCGCGCCCCATGCGTCATCGGTCGGAAAGGCGCGCGCCAGGGTGCCTTGCGCCGCGGCCACCTCGCCGCCGGGCCATGTGTCCTGCGGCGTCGCGCCCTCGGCGATGGCCGCCAGCGCCGGCCCGCAGGCGCCGACGATGTTCAGCGTGGCCTGGTGCATGTACTGGTGATTGGGCACGGCGGCGATGTCGATGACGTTCACACCCGCGGTATCCCAGATCTCGCGCCAGCCGGGGCGCATCTCGATCGGGTCGTAGCCCACGCATAGGATCAGGTCGGCCTGGCCCACGACGGGCACGAGGATACCGTCGGCCAGCGGCGACAGGCCCGCCCCGCCCAGGGCCAGCGGATGCGTTTCCGGCAGGATCCCCTTGGCCTTGTAGGTCGTGATGACGGGGATGCCGAAACGCTCGGCCACGTCGCGGATCGTGCCGGCTGCGCCCTCGTTCACCGCATCCAGCCCGACGATCATCACCGGGCGCACAGCATCATTCAGCCAACCGCGCGCGCGCGCCAGCGTGGCCGCATTCGGCACCATGGGGGCGGCATCCGGCCGACGGCGCAGGCGCGGCAGGGTGACGGGCGTGTCCGCGACGGAAATCGGCACGTCGATATGCACCGGGCCGGGGCGACCCTCTGTGGCGATCCCCACGGCCTTGTCGGCGATGATGTCGCAGCCTTGGGCCGTCAGTCGGAAGGTCGCCTTGGTCACGGGCGCCAGCACCGCCTCGTGATCGAGGATCTGGTGGGTGTAGGTCAGCGCCTCGTCGGCATCGACGCAGCCCGAGATCACGATCAGCGGCACGCGGTCCTGATGCGCGTTGGCGATGGCGTTGACGCCGTTCAGCACCCCCGGCCCCAACGTGGCCACGAGGATGCCGGGCGCGCCGGTGCGGTGCCACACGCCCTCGGCCATGAAGGCCGCAGCGTTCTCGTGCCGGGCCAGGGTCACCTTGATTCCCGCGCGGGCCAGCGCGTCCATTACCGTCAGAACCTCGCCGCCGGGCATCCCGAACGCGTGCCGGCACCCGGCCTCGTAAAGCCGCCGCGCAAGGTGATCGGCGGCGCGCATGTCGGTCTGGTCGGGATGGTGCACGCGGGGTGTCCCCTATCTGTTATCTGTCCGATGCGGTTTGTGGCCGACCCACGGGTGTTGCGCAAGTGGATTGGCCCCGTGCCGGGCACGCTTGGGCTGGATTTCCCGCCAAACTCGGCTTAGGTCTGAAGAATAACTCAGACCCCGTATCGCGGGGCAGCCACAAGGATATTGGATGACGAACCATCTTTATCAGACCGACCTGCCCGACGGGCTGGACCTTGGTCCTGTCGTCGCAATCGATTGCGAGACCATGGGTCTCAACCCGCATCGTGACCGGCTGTGTGTCGTGCAACTTTCGGCGGGTGACGGCGACGCGCATCTGGTGCAGATCGCCAAGGGACAGACACGCGCGCCAAATCTGGAAAAGCTTCTGACCGATCCTGACACGCTCAAGCTGTTTCACTTCGGCCGGTTCGACATCGCCGCGATGTACAACGCCTTTGGCGCGCTCGCCGCGCCGGTCTACTGCACCAAGATCGCCAGCAAGCTGATCCGCACCTATACCGACCGGCACGGGCTGAAATACCTGTTGCAGGAACTGGTGGGGGTGGACGTCTCGAAACAGCAGCAGACCTCGGACTGGGGGGCAGAGGCGCTGAGCGCCGCACAACTGGATTACGCGGCGTCGGACGTGCTGTATCTGCACCGCCTGCGCGAGGCACTTGATGCGCGGCTGCTGCGCGAGGGGCGCATGGACATGGCGCAGGCCTGTTTCGACTTTCTGCCGATGCGCGCGCGGCTTGATCTGGCGGGCTGGCCCGAGATCGACATCTTCGCGCATTGAGGCATGGCGCGCGCGGACAACACCTATTCAAAGGTTGTGGCGGGGATGAAGGTCCTGCTGCCGCTTGCCGCGCTCGGGCTTTTGTCAACGCTGTTTCTGATCTCGAATACCGTCGATCCGTCTGACTCGGTGCCGATGTCGCAGATCGACCTCGAACAACGGGCGCGGGATCTCGGCGCGACCAATCCCAGCTTTGCGGGTGTGACCGGGCAGGGCGACGAGATCCGGTTCACCGCCGACATCGTCCGTCCCGACCCCGAAACACCCGAACGCCTGACCGCGGAACGGGTCGCGGCGCAATTCCGGCTGCAGGCGGGAACAAGGGTGGACATCACCGCCGACACGGCGGATCTCGAACGGCGTGAGATGACCGCGCAGCTTGGCGGCGACGTGCGGATGACCACCTCGACCGGCTACGTGATTGAAACGGATCGGCTGATCTCGCGTCTTGACGCGCTTTTCGCGCTCAGCCCCGGACCGATCACCGCGACCGGGCCGCTGGGGGATCTGACAGCGGGACGCATGGTGTTGCAGAACGCGCCGCAAACTGGTGCGGCGGAATTGCATTTCAGCGCCGGGGTGAAGCTGGTATACCTGCCACAGGCGGTAGAGGAATGAGTTTCGTGCATGGATTCAAGTTGTTTCTGGCCGGTGTCGTGCTGGCCTGCCTGCCGATCGTTGCGGCAGCCCAGGGCGCGCGCGTGGCTTTTGGCGATACAGCCCAGGATCGCACCCAACCGGTCGAAGTCACCTCCGACAGTCTCAACGTCAGCCAGACCGACAACACCGCCGTATTCGAGGGCGATGTCGTGATCGCCCAAGGGGCAATGCGTCTTGCCGCGCCGCGGGTGCTGGTGGTCTATCTTGCCGATCAAAGCGGGATAGAGCGCCTGCAGGCAACCGGCGGCGTGACCCTTGTCAGCGGCGAGGACGCGGCAGAGGCGGCGCGCGCCGATTACAATATCACCACCGGGATGAT
The DNA here is from genome assembly GCF_050896375.1 of Roseovarius tibetensis. Taxonomy (NCBI): domain Bacteria; kingdom Pseudomonadati; phylum Pseudomonadota; class Alphaproteobacteria; order Rhodobacterales; family Roseobacteraceae; genus Roseovarius; species Roseovarius tibetensis. Next base: position 54,376 of record NZ_JBPBBB010000002.1, on the reverse strand, counting down.
CGAGTTGCGCGGCGATGTCCTGCTGGTTCAGGGCGACAGCGCCATCACCGGCGACACGATGGTGGTCGATACGGGCGCGGGCACGGCGCGGGTGACGGGCCGCGTCAAGACCGTTCTGCAGCCCGGCGGCGATGACCGATGACACGGCCCGACCTGACCCTTGCGCACGAAAACGACACGACCGGCCTGCGGATCGAGAACCTGCGCAAAAGCTACAAGAAACACGTCGTGATCCGCGATGTGTCGCTGTCGCTGGCGCGGGGCGAGGTGGTCGCGCTGCTGGGTCCCAACGGATCCGGCAAGACCACGACCTTCTATGCCATCGCCGGGCTGATCCACCCCGAGGGCGGGCATATCTACATCGACGGGCGTGAGGTCAGCGCGCTGCCCATGTATCGTCGGGCCAAGCTGGGAATCGGATATCTGCCGCAAGAGATGTCGATCTTTCGGGGGCTGTCGGTCGAGGACAACATCATCGCGATCCTCGACATTTCCGTGAAGGACCGCCAGAAGCGGCGAGAGCGGCTAGAACAGTTGCTGTCGGAGTTCTCGATCGAACATCTGCGCCGCGCGCCCGCCATGGCGTTGTCCGGCGGCGAGCGGCGGAGGGTCGAGATTGCCCGCTGTCTGGCGGCGAACCCGAAATACCTGCTGCTGGACGAACCCTTTGCCGGGGTCGATCCGATTTCCGTCAGTGATATCCGGCATCTTGTCGCGGACCTGAAGAAACGCGGCATCGGGGTGCTGATCACCGATCATAACGTGCGCGAGACGCTCGAAATCGTCGATCGGGCTTATATCCTGCATGACGGCAAGGTGCTGATGTCCGGCAGCCCGCAGGACGTGGTCGAGAACGAGAATGTGCGCCGCGTCTACCTTGGCGACAGTTTCCGCATTTCGTGACCGCGGCGCGATCGGTGAATCCGTGCGGCCGGATTTCAAACCGATTGACAAAACCGCGCGAACGCGCGTCAATTATAGGATGATAAGACGCGATCCCGTATTGGTGCCCAGTTGGTCCGAGCAGCCGGGACTTGCAACGTGGCAGGGTGAAAGCGCGTTATACATCAGCATCCGGCGCCGGGCCGGATGACCGCGCGCGGCGCAAAACCTCCGGATTGTCAAACGTAAGGAGACAAGATGCGGTACCAAATCAGCGGAAAGCAGATCGATATCGGTGAAGCCCTGCAAACGCATGTCAGGGACGAACTCAGCGGCGTCATCGCCAAGTATGCCGAACGTCCGACCGATGCCCATGTCGTCTTTTCGAAGAATGCCAGCGAATTCGCCTGTGAGTCCACCGTGCATCTGTCCACCGGCCTGACCGCGCAGGCCAGCGCGAAAGCGCATGAAATCTACGCTGCCTTCGACGCCTGCTGCGAGAAAATGGAAAAACAGCTGCGCCGCTACAAACGCCGGCTCAAGGACCATCACCGCGAGCGTTCGGAGCCGGTTGAACTCTTTGGCGCATCCTCTTACATCCTCGCCTCCAACACAGCGGAGGCGGAATCGGAACCCGACAGCCTGCAACCGATCATCGTGGCCGAGATGGAGACGCAGGTGCCCTCTCTTTCGGTCGGCGAGGCCGTGATGCAGATGGAGCTTGCCGGGGCGCCCGTTCTCGTTTTCCGCAAAGAGGGCAAAGAGACGGTCAATGTCGTTTATCGCCGCGAGGATGGCAATATCGGCTGGATTGATCCCTGATTGACACATGCTGACGGGCGGCTTTGGCTTATGCCCTGACTGCGCGAGAATTGGACTGACCCATGATCCTGAAGCCTGAGGCGGTGCGCGTTCTAGCGGGCACCACCAGCAAGAAACGCCTGATGCAAGAACTCGGGATGATCGCCGAGGCGGCCTACGGCGTGTCGCGCGCCGAAGCCGTCGAGGCGCTTCTGGAGCGCGAGGCGCTTGGACCGACGGGTGTCGGTCACGGCGTGGCGTTGCCACATGCGCGCATCGCCGGGCTGGATCAGGTGGTCGGTGCACTGACGGTTCTTGAAAAGCCCATAAATTTCGACGCCGTTGACCGTCAGCCTGTCGATCTGGCCTTCGCGCTGTTCGCCCCCGTCGATGCGGGCGCGGCGCATCTCAAGGCGCTGGCGCTGGTGTCCCGCACGCTGCGCGATCCATCGCTTTGCGCCAAGATCAGGGCGAACCGGAACCCGGCGACCCTGCATACCATCGTGACCGAGGCTCAGGCGGCACAGGCCGCCTGAAGGGTCACGCCCAATTGCCGAAACCGAACAGCCTGTAATCCCGCCGGTAGGCCGCGCGGGCAAGGTGTTCAACCTCGGCGTCGTAGACCTGCGACAGCGCGAACGGGATATCGGGCGCTGCGTCGGGCACCGGCGGCGGCGTCGCATGGCCCGCCCGCCGCGCCAGTACCGGCAGCGTGTCGGGCAACTCATCCTCGCGCAGGATCATGTCGGGTGCCGCGAACTGTGCCATCCCCTCGACGGTGGCGGCCTGGCTGCACCAGTGCGGATCGACGCGGATCGCGGTCTGCCCGGACAGGTTGGCCTTGAGAAACGTCAGGAATGCGAGGAACGCTGCCCGGTGCGCCGCCAGATCATAGCCCGTATCCGGCAGACGGCCGGGGATCGGCAGCTTGTGAAAGTTGCGCAGGGTGCGGCGGATATCGCGGTAGCATCCGGGCCCCTTGATCAGGATCTTGTCGCAGAACGCCGCATGCGCGCGCGCCACCGGATGCCGCAGCACGGTAAAGCGCCGATGCCCCGGGCTGTGCCGCATCCAGTCGCGCAGCGCCTTCTGATCGAGGCGCGTGCGCAGCGCGTCCTCGGTCACGCCATCAAGCGCGGCCAGCCACGCGCGGATCGCCGCGTCCGGTCCCGACCGGATCGGCATGTAAAGCAGCGGCGCATGCGCGGCGGCGACGTAACCCGGCACCGCCGCGCCGCGGCGCGGTTCGTAAGTCGGGGTGCGCGCCAGATCGAACGGATCGCGCCGGGCCAGCGCCCGTGTCATTTCCTCGAAATTCTCGACCTTGCTGTCCAGGGGGTCGGGGTTCTGGACCTTCAATGATGCGTCCAGCGCCGTCAGCCGCGCCGCAACGCCCAGGTAGCGCGCCAGCCCGTTCATCACGTCAAGGCTGTGAAGATCCTCGTAGGTCAGGTGAAAGGCCGTCTGCCCTGTCGTCTGAAGCCGTTTGAGCACGATCGCCTGAAACGCCTGAAGCCGCGCGACATGTTCCTCGAACTCCGCGGGGTCGAAGGTGATCGCGGTGTCGCGGCGGCGCTTCACGTTGGTCAGTTTCCACTGCCCGGTGGTCTGCGCGATCTTTTTCGACACGTAGCTGTCAAGCGGGTTGCGCGTCAGGATGATCTTGCCGCAGCGCGGATCATCAAGCACCCGGTCCAGGATGCGCGGGTCGTGGTCGTGGAAGAACCGGAACCCGCCGATCCCCTGTGCCTGCCCCCGGATCGCCGCGAGCAGGCGTGCAGGGTCCGCATCGCGGTCCGCCTGGCTGAGTCCCAGAAGCTCTGTCCGGTTCGGGTAGCCTATGAAATGCGGGTTGAACGCCTCGCCGTGACAGACGATCCCGTCAAGCGCGTTGAGATTGCTTTCCAGAAAGTTCGAGCCGGTGCGCATATCGGCGAAGACGACGAAGTAATCGAAGGGTTGGGTCATTCATTCCGACCGCACAAGATAGGGTTTTCGCGTGTCACGGGACGGGACGTGCGGGTCCTGTTCCACCGGGAAATCGCCCATGAGATGGGGGTGCATCCCCTGGTTCCTGAGATTCTGCAGGAATTGCCCGAACCCGGTCAGATCCGCGAGGTGCGGCATCTCCGCAAGGGTGTGCGGGGCACGTCGGCCAATCTCCTCGATGACGGTCTGGAGCGGCTCCATCGGGGTCTCGATGAATTCCGCCATGGTCCAGATGCGCACGCGTGCCCGTGTCCATTGCGACCGCAGAACATCCAGATGACGGCTTTCGATACGTTGCAGGCGCGCCGCCTCGCGCCGGATATCGCCGAAATCTGCATTGGACCGCAACAACGGCACTGCCCAGGCCCCAGAGATCACCGAAATCTGTGCGTTGGCGTCCTTTGCGATGTGCCATTCCACATCTTGGATATGGTCGCGCGGTCCCAGCTGAAAGGCCTGCCGCGCGCCGCGCGTGTTCCAGATGAGGTTGGTCAGGAAGGCGCGCTTGTCGTAATCGCGCAAGGCGGCGCTGTCGCTCAGCGCGCCGCTGGTCACCGTTTCGCCATCGCTGAACTCGGCCCGGTCGGGCGCGAAGAGATGGCCGTGGACACGCATCTCGGTGATCCGCGCCAGCCACGCCTCGAAATTCTCGAAGAGATCGTCGAACCCCTCGAAGACGGAATAGGGGGCACAGGTCAGCGCGCCCTCGCGCCCCTCGACCGGAAAACGGCTTTGCATGTAAAGTCCAGGCCGTCCGCGTGTCCGTCGCTCCACCGCCTTGGCGAAGATGCGGTCGATCTTTCCGGGGTCGGGTTCCGTGCGCTTCATCGCGCCGGCCTGGTCGGTCAGGAACGCCGCGTAGAGCTTGTCGGCAAAGGGCCAGACCTTGCGCGCGACGAAACAGTCCGAGCGTCGCAGAAGCTGCAGGTGATCGTCGTAGAAGATGTGCGGTTTGCCCTGGTAGTCGAATTTGGACAGGGTCAGCGACCGGCTTTCGATGCGGCGGGAATAGCGGCGTGCAAGCGTCTGGAAATAGCTTTCATCCGGAATCCACACCGCCTTGAAATAGCGTTCCTGTATCCGCCTGTCCGGATCGTCGAGGATCGCTGACAGGGTCTGCCGGGTCAGGCACCACCATTGGCTGCCCATATGCGGTTCGATGCCGTCGGGGATTCGCCGCCGGACCCCGACGCGCTGCTGCAGCGCCACATACGCGTCGAAGAGAAACCGGTGCCTGCGCCACGAGAAAGGAAACCGCAGGGTAAAGCGTTCGTGATCGAGCCCCCCGATGGTCCATGGCACGTCGGCGATCGTCGCGCTTTCGATGAAATCCGTCTGCGGGCGGGCGTCGAGATACTCGATCAGCTCCTGCACGGGGCGCAGGGGCAGGCACGACCCCGAGGCGAGATAGACATGCCGCACGCGTCCGAAGTCGCGCAGCATGATCCCGGCTGCATCCTGCGTCGCGGCGACGATGCCCCATGTCCCCCATTCACAGCGATGGCGCGGGGCAAAGCGCAGATCCGACAGGCCCGACAGCGCGGCGACGAAGACGTCATGTGTCTCGCGCGGCACCGCCTTGTCGACATGGATCACCAGCGGACAGCCCGAGGCCGCCCAGTGCCGCGCCACCTGTTCGGCGCGGTCAAAGGCGGTATGCACCAGCATGATGATCCCAACGGTCATGTGCGCTCCGATCCCTTCATCACGCCCAGTTGCCCTTGGACATCAGCCCGAGGATCTCCAACTGCCGCCAGTTGATATATTTTTCCGACCATTTGCACCACAGGTCCGGGGTCTGCCGTGCGGCGGCGGCATAGGCCTCGTATTCGGTGCTGGCCGCATAATGCTGACGGCGGGTCAGCTCCTCGGTCGCCTTGGCGGGGAAGGTGTCGAGAAACTTGGCGTGCAGCAGGATCCCGCTGGTCTTTTCGCCGCCCCATGCGTCATGGGTCAGGTTCAGACCGCGCGGCAACAGCATGTGGGTCGAACTGTCATAGGCATAGCGGCGGTCCCATTTCACCAGCGGCGTCTTGTTGAGCGCGGGGGCCTTTTTCGGCGCGTCCGGGAAAAAGACGCGGGCCCGAGGGCCGCCCTGAATCCAGAGATTGCCGTAGAGTTTGTTGCGTTCGATCGTATAATTTCCCGGATCGAACCACGCGGCAATCTCGATCAGGTTCTGCCCGGCGCGATAGGGCACCGCGTCGATACGACCTTTCGGGTACATGTCCAGCAGCATCGCCCCGAAGGATCTGATATGACTGGTATCGAGCCAGTCGGTCAGGGCCCGTATGGGGCGCGTGTCGCAGAACGGGTAGACAAAGAACTCGTCCGCATCCACGACAAGCGTCCAGTGCCCGTGCCCGTACCGGCCTTGCAGCCAGTTGAGCCAGTCCACCCCGAAGCGCGCGCGCTTGTAGCTTGCGGCCGTCGACCATAGCGAGACGTCCGGCTGCTGTGCGAGATACGCCGCGCCGCCGTCGCGGCTGTCATTATCGACGATCAGGAAATGCGATATGCCAAGATCGCGGTAATAGCGCAGGAAATAGGGAAGGCGAATATGCTCGTCGCGCAGGGTCGCGAACAACAGCACATCGCCCTTGCGGATGACGCTGGTGCGATCCACGACCGGGCGCAGCGAGAAATGTTTGCGGAAGGCGCGGATCCGGGCCCGTTTGCGCCGCAATCGCATCCGGTATGATTGCCACGCCTTCACCGACATCAACCCCTGCCTGATACACCCGTCTTGTTACATATTATCAGGGCGATGTTAACAGGGCCTTTGCCACGCCCCGCGGGCTGTCATCAATGCGGGGACCGTTTCGCGAGGATGCGCTGCAGCGTGCGCCGGTGCATGCTCAGCCGACGGGCGGTTTCGCTCACATTGCGGTCGCATAGCTCGTACACGCGCTGGATATGCTCCCATCGCACGCGATCCGCGCTCATCGGATTGTCAGGTGGCGGGGGCAGGTCCGCGCCGGACGCCAAAAGCGCGGCGGTGATGTCGTTGGCATCCGCCGGTTTCGACAGGTAATCGGTGGCCCCCATCTTGACCGCAGCTACGGCAGTGGCGATCGCGCCATAGCCGGTCAGCACCACGATCCGGCTGTCCGGCCGCTTGTCGCGGATCACCTCGACCACGTCGAGGCCGTTGCCATCCTCGAGCCGCAGGTCACAAACGGCGAATGCGGGCGGGCGAGCCATAGCGATCTCGCGGCCGGCGGCGACGGAGACGGCCGTCTCTACCTCGAACCCGCGCTTTTCCATCGCCTTCGCAAGACGTCTGAGAAACGCGTCGTCATCATCCACCAGTAGGAGTGTTCTGTCGTCTCCGATAGTCTGCATCTCGTCGGTCATGATCGGCGTCCTGTAACATGCTGCAATTTCCGACATAGCCCGCGTCGCAGGTGCGTCAAAGGCACGGCATCAACCGCACGTGACGATGAGCGGGACAAAAGGCGGGCACCGTGCCTGCCTGTCGCGCGATCCCTAACTGGCGTCGATGAAGCATTGAACACGATCTGCCATCTGCTCGGCACTCGCGTCGCGGCGAAAGAAATCCACGAACCCGTGACCGGGCAGGGTGAGATAGGTCATGGTCGAGTGATCGACGAGATAGTAGTCGTCCTCGCCGTCGGATTTCTGCGCCTTGTAATAGGTGCGGTAGGCCTGCGAGGCGGCACGCACCTGTTCCGGGCTGCCGGTAAGGCCCAGCATCCGGGGATGCAGATAGTCCGTGAACTCTGCCAGGACCTCGGGCGTGTCGCGGGCCGGGTCGACCGAGATGAAGACCGGCTTCACGATCTCGCCCCGATCTTCGAGGATATCCACGGCGGCGGCGTTGCGCGCCGCGTCCAGCGGGCAGACATCAGGACAGAACGTGTAGCCGAAATAGATAAGCGTCGGCTTGTCGATGACATCCGCGTCGGTCACAATTGTGCCGGTTTCATCCACCAGTTCGAACGGTCCGCCGATCTGTGCCGAGCCGCCGGCCACGTTCGATGCCCGGCATTGCGCGAACTGGTCGCCATCCTGATCGGACATCATGACATAAGCCGCGCCGCCTGCTCCGATCACGACGAGGGCGGCCAGAACGGCGAACAGACGGGTCATGGAGATATCCTTGCGTTTTCTGCGAGACGATGCGAGCTACCTGTCGATTTAGCACCCTTGACCCGGCACGCAATGGAAATGCCCGCAGATATGATCGACGAGACCCCCGGTCTTTTCCGGATGCGCGTGCGGGGCAACTGGATCCGGCTGCGCACGCTGGTCCTGTTGCGCTGGTGGGCGATCTTTGGACAGGTCACGGCGCTGATCGTCGCCGATCGGGTATATCGCCTCGATCTCGAGATGGGGCTGTGTTTCCTGGTGGTCGGGGTCTCGGTGATCTCCAACCTGGTCGCCGCCTTCATCTTCGCTGAAAACAAGCGCCTGTCCGAACAGGACACCTTCCTCGTGGTGCTGTTCGACATGCTGCAACTGGGGACATTGCTGTACCTGACCGGCGGGCTCAACAATCCGTTCTCGATCCTGATCGTGGGGCCTGTGACGGTATCGGCGTCGGCCCTGTCGGGGCGGTCCACGGCCTTTCTGGGGGTCATGGCGATCGTCCTCGTGACGCTGATGATGCAGTTCTACCTGCCGCTGCGCACCGAGGACGGCGTGATCCTGAAGGTGCCCGACGTGTTCCGGTTCGGCAGTTGGGCGGCGATCGTCATCGCCGTGATGTTCCTTGGCGTCTACGCGCGCTGGATCGTTCAGGAAATGCGCGCCATGTCAGACGCCTTGCAGGCAACGCAGATGGCGCTCGCCCGCGAACAGAAATTGACCGATCTTGGCGGCGTGGTGGCGGCGGCGGCGCACGAGCTGGGCACACCGCTGGCCACGATCAAGCTAACCAGCGCGGAACTCGCCGAGGATCTCGAGGACAGACCGGACCTGCGCGACGATGCCCTTCTGATCCGCGATCAGGCGGATCGCTGCCGGGATATCCTGCGCGCGATGGGGCCGGCGGGAAAGGACGATCTGCACCTGCGCCGCACCCCTCTCGACGCGCTGATCGAAGAGGCGGCGGAGCCGCATGTGGATCGCGGCAAGCTGATCCATTTCGAGCATGCGGCGGGCATTCGGGACATGAGCACGCACCCCACCGTGCTGCGCCGGCCCGAGATCATCCATGGTCTGCGCAACCTGATCCAGAACGCCGTGGACTTCGCGCGCGAGAATGTCTGGGTCGAATCCTACTGGACCGATACCACCATCACCCTGCGGATCATGGATGACGGGCAGGGATACCCTGCCGACATGCTGGGCCGGATCGGTGATCCGTTCATCCGCCGGCGCGCACCGGCCGCCGAGGCACGCCGCCCGGACTACGAGGGGATGGGGCTTGGTCTTTTCATCGCCAAGACGCTTCTGGAACGCGCCGGCGCCGATCTGACCTTTGCCAACGGGGCCGATGCCATCCGGACCGGGGCCGTGATCGAGGTGACGTGGCCCCGCAAGGCACTCGAGGTGTCCGGTGACGTTACACTTGGCGAAAACCAGCGATTCAGCAACTAGAGCGACTTTACCGAAACCCATGTTCTCGTTAAACACGTGTTAACCAAGTTGCACGACAATCTGCATGACGCGCATCGGTGCAACTCAGGGGGACCGACATGACGATAACGGAACTGACGGTGTTGACGGTGACGGCCGGTCTTGTGTCGCTGGCCCTGATATGGATCCTGGGTGTCCTGCCAGAGCGGCGCAGAGCCCATGCAGAACCCGCGCGCCCGAACGACTGCCATTTTCTTTTTCGTGGCGACAGGCTTGTGGATCATGACGCGGGCGACAGCTTTCCCGCATCCGTGACCGATTCTGCGGCATGGACCGGGTTCCGGGACTGGCTCGGCTTTCGGTTTCCGGATCTGCCGGAAAGCCCGAATGTCATTTCCCCCGGCGAAACGCGGCATTTCCACAGCTGGCTGCCACAGGACAACGCCCATATCGAAGCACGGGCAACGCCGGGTGCGCTGCGCGTTCGGCTGTGCGAGGATCAGCCGCCGTCGGCGGCGGGCCTGAACGAGATCAGGCGCGCGCATCATGCATCCGGCGCGTCCCGTCAGGCGCTGCGGGTCGCCCCGTACCCGGTCTGGATGTCGGATGATGCCGGGGTCATGGTGTGGGAAAACAGCGCGGCCGCGGCGTTGTCGGATGCGGACAAGGCGCGCATGTCGGCCGAACTGATGCCGCCCCCCACCCCCCCGAAGACAAAGACGCGCCGAATCCGCGTGCCCGACGGCGACGTGCAGACGCCCGACAAGTGGTTCGACGTGACGGTCAGATGCCGGGAAGACGGGCGGTTGTTTTTCGCAAACGACGTGTCGGGCCTGGTGGCGGCCGAGACCACGCAGCGCGAGTTCGTGCAGACCCTGGGCAAGACCTTCGCCGATCTGCCGACCGGATTGGCCGTGTTCGACCGTGCCAAGACGCTCGTGATGTTCAATCCCTCGCTCATCGATCTGACCGGGCTGCAGGTCGAGTTTCTCAGCGCGCGCCCGGATATCGTGGCCTTCTTCGACATGCTGCGCGACCGGCAGGTGATGCCGGAGCCCAAGAACTATTCAAGCTGGCGCAGCCAGATCAATGACATGGTCAGCGCCGCGCATGATGGCCACTACCGCGAGATGTGGAGCCTTGCCAACGGCCAGAGCTATCGTGTGACGGGACGCCCCCACCCGGACGGGGCGGTCGCCTTCCTGTTCGAGGACATCTCGCACGAGATGTCCCGGACGCGCCATCACCGCGGCGAAATGGCGCTGCGCGACTCGTTGCTGGACCATCTTGACGCGGCAGTCGCGGTTCTGTCCCAGGACCGGCGGGTGATCTTTTGCAACCGTGCATTCGGCGATATTATCGACATGACCCCGGACACGCCGATCACCGAGCTGTGCCTGTCGGACGTCATGCAGGCCTGCCAAGCGCGCTTTCCCGACAGGATGCTCTGGTCAGAAGTCGAAAACCGGATCACCTCGAATGCGCTTCGCAACACGCTGACCGACAGTATCGCGCCGGACGGTGCGGGGACGCGGGTCGATCTCAAGCTCACGCCGCTGGGACAGGGGCGCGCGATGCTCTCGCTTCATCAGCAGGCCCAGCAAAGCGCGCTTCGGGAACCCGAGCGTATCGCCTGATCCGGGTTGCGGGCAGGCATGGCGCGTGTAGTGTCGGGCCATGTCCGACCTGTGCCACAGCCTTGCCCTTGATCACCCCGACAAGACCTGCGCGCTGGCACGGGCCATGGCGCCGCGCCTTGGTTCCGGTGATGTGCTGCTGCTCGACGGCGGCGTGGGGGCGGGCAAGACGCATTTCGCGCGCTGCCTGATCCAGTCATGCCTGACCGATCCCGAGGATGTGCCGTCGCCCACCTACACGCTGGTTCAGGTCTACGCCGCCCCGACATGCGAGATCTGGCACGCCGATCTCTACCGGCTTGGCGATCCGGGCGAGGTCACGGAACTGGGCCTCGACGAGGCGTTCGAGACCGCGATCTGCCTTGTTGAATGGCCTGACCGTCTGGGCGATCTGTGCCCGGCGACCGCGCTTTCGCTGCATTTCGCGACCGGGGCGGACGAAAACTGTCGCCACCTGACACTGACATGGACCGATCCGCGCTGGACGGCCCGGCTGGCGGGGCTCGCCGATGTCTGATCGCGCACAGGCCACAGCCGATTTCATCCGTGCGAGCGGTTGGTACGGCGCCGAAACCCGCCCGCTTGCCGGGGACGCGTCGAACCGTCGGTATCTGCGCTTGCGCGCCCGGGACGGCGCGCGGGCCGTGCTGATGGATGCGCCTGCCGACAGGGGCGAGGATGTCACGGCCTTTGCCCGGATCGCGCGGCACCTTTCGGGGCTGGGCCTGAGTGCGCCGCGGATCCTCGCCGAGGACAGCGCGGGTGGCTTTCTTCTGCTCGAGGATCTGGGCGACGCCCTGTTCGCGCGGGTGCTGGAGGCCGAGCCCGGCAAGGAACCGCCGCTCTACGAGGCCGCGACCGATGTACTGGTCGAGCTGCACCGCCATCCGCCCCCGACCGGGCTGGAGCCGTATTCGCCACGCGTGATGGCCGACATGGCCGCGCTTGCCTTCGACTGGTATCTTGATGGCGGTACCGTGTCGGATAGCCCCGCGCGGGCCGGGTTTCACGTCGAAATGCAAGCGCTGCTCGCGCAGCATGCGCAACGGGCGGATGTCCTGATCCAGCGCGACTATCACGCGGAGAACCTTCTGTGGCTGCCCGACCGCGCCGGCGTCGCACGGGTCGGGTTGCTCGACTTTCAGGATGCCATGCGCGGCCATCCCGCCTATGATCTGGTGTCGGTCCTGCAGGATGCGCGCCGCGATGTGCCGCCCGACATCGAAAGCGCGATGATCGACCGCTACGTGGCGGCGACCGGCGCGGATCCGGAGGCTTTCATCACCGCCTATCATTGCCTTGGCACGCAGAGAAACCTGCGTATTCTCGGTGTCTTCGCGCGGCTCTGCCTGCGCGACGGCAAGGCGCATTACGTGGATCTGATCCCGCGGGTCTGGGACCTGTTGCAGCGTGATCTCGGGCATCCGGCGCTGCAAGGCATTGCCGCACATGTGCAGGACAACCTGCCCGCTCCGGACGCAACCTTTCTGCAGGGGCTGAAAGAACGATGCGCGACATGACGTTTCCGGTGATGCTGTTCGCCGCCGGGTTCGGCACGCGGATGGGCGCGCTGACGAGGGATCGCCCCAAGCCGCTGATCCAGGTCGCGGGGCGCGCCCTGATCGACCATGCGCTTGATCTCGTGGCCGAGTACGGCCCGCCGCGCACGGTGGTCAACCTGCATTACCTGCCTGACCGGATCACCGCGCATCTCGCCGGGCGTGACGTGGCCTTCTCGCACGAGACGCAAGACATCCTCGAGACCGGGGGCGGGCTGCGTGCCGCATTGCCGCTGTTGGGGCCGGGGCCGGTCGTCACCATGAACACCGATGCGGTCTGGCACGGGCCGAATCCGCTGTGCCATCTCGCGGCACGGTGGCGGCCCGACGACATGGACGCGCTGCTGCTTTGCGTGCCGCCCGACCGCGCGGTGGGGCATTCTGGCGCCGGTGACTTCCGCATCGCCGCCGACGGGCGTGCGGCGCGCGGGCCGGGCCTGATCTATTCGGGCGTTCAGATCATCAAGCCCGACCTGCTGCACGAGATCGAGGACCGGTGCTTTTCGCTCAACGTTCTGTGGGACAAGATGCTGCGTGACGGGCGGCTGTCGGCCACGCCCTATCCCGGCCGGTGGTGCGACGTCGGACGTCCCGAGGGGATCGCGCAGGCCGAGGCGATGCTGCGCGATGTTTGAGCCGTCGGACACCCCGCGCGTCTATGGCCTGGCCCCCGGTCTTGATTTTCCGCGCGCGCTGGTCGAGGGGCTGCGCGCGCGCCATGCCGGCCAGCCGCCCGAGGCGCTGGCGCGTGTCACCCTGATCGTGAACACCCGCCGCATGGCGCGGCGCATCCGCGATCTGTTCGACCAAGGGCCACCCTGCCTGTTGCCGCGGATCAGCCTTGTCACCGATCTGGGCGAGATGTGGGACCTGGCGCATGTCCCCGACCCGGTGCCACGCCTGCGCCGGCGGCTGGAACTGGTGCAGCTCATCTCGCGGCTGCTCGACAGCCAGCCCGATCTGGCGCCGCGCAGCGCGATCTTTCACCTTGCCGACAGTCTTGCCGGGCTGGTGGACGAGATGCATGGCGAGGGTGTGGCGCCGCAGGTCATCGAGGATCTCGATGTCAGCGACCAGTCCGGCCACTGGGCGCGGATCAAGGCCTTTCTGGGCATCGTGCGGCACTATTTCGAGGCCGATCCCGAAAACCCGGACGTGGAGACACGGCAGCGCATGGTGATCGAACGGCTGGCAGATCTATGGGCCGAGGCGCCGCCGCAGGCCCCGATCATCGTTGCCGGATCAACGGGCTCGCGCGGGGCGACACAGGTTTTGATGCAGGCGGTGGCGCGATTGCCGCAGGGCGCGGTGGTGCTGCCCGGTTTTGATTTCGACGCGCCGGCGCATGTCTGGGATGCGCTCGGCGATGCGATGACATCCGAGGATCATCCGCAATACCGTTTCGTGAAGTTTGCCGAAGGCGCGGGAATTTCCGCGCATGATGTGCGCCCGTGGTCCGACGGCACGCCGCCCAGCCCGGCGCGCAACGCGCTGATGTCGCTGGCCCTGCGCCCCGCGCCCGTCACCGATCAGTGGCTGCGCGACGGACCGGCCTTGCAGGGCATCGAAAATGCAATGGCCGATGTCACGCTGATCGAGGCGCCGTCGACGCGGGCCGAGGCGCTGGCGATCGCGATGCGTCTGCGGCAAGCCGCCGAGGACGGCCAGACCGCCGCGCTGATCACGCCCGACCGCACGCTCAGCCGGCAGGTGACCGCCGCCCTCGACCGTTGGCACATCCTGCCCGATGACAGCGCGGGTCAGCCGCTGCACCTGTCGCCGCCGGGGCGGTTCCTGCGTCATGTCGCCGATCTGTCTCGCCAGACGCTGAGCGCGGAGGCGCTGCTGACCCTGCTCAAGCACCCGCTGACGCATCAGGGGGGGCTGCGCGGCGATCACCTGCGCCTGACGCGCGAGCTGGAACTGCACCTGCGCCGCCACGGCCCGCCCTATCCCACGGCCGAAAGCCTGCGGGCCTGGGCTGGCGCCAAGTCCGACGCGCTGATCCCCGAGTGGGTGACATGGCTTTGCGATTGTTTCACCGATCAGGCCCAGCCCGACGACATGCCCCTGGACACCCGTGTCGCGGCGCATGTCGCGCTGGCGGAACGGATTGCACAGGGCTGTCGCGGCGACGGGGCCGGCACGCTCTGGCAGAAAGAGGCCGGGCAGGACGCGCGCAAGGCGGTCGACGGGCTGTTGGCCGAGGCCGGGGCGGCGGGCGCGTTGAACGCCACCGATTACGCCAGCCTGTTTCACAGCATCCTTGCCAACGAGGAGGTCCGAACCCCGACCGAGCCGCATCCCCATATCCTGATCTGGGGCACGCTGGAGGCGCGGGTGCAGGGCGCGGACCTGCTGATCCTTGCCGGGCTGAACGAGGGCAGCTGGCCCGAGGCGCCCGCGCCCGACCCGTGGCTCAACCGGTCCTTGCGGCATCGCGCGGGGCTGTTGCTGCCGGAACGGCGGATCGGCCTGTCGGCACATGATTTCCAGCAGGCGGTGGCGGCGAAAGAGGTCTGGCTGACACGCGCGGTCAGGTCCGACGATGCCGAAACGGTGGTGTCGCGCTGGCTGAACCGGGTTCAGAACCTGCTGGCGGGGTTGCCCGACCAGGGCGGTGTGGCGGCGCTTGGGGCGATGCGCGACCGCGGGCAGGCATGGCTTGACCAGGTCGCGGCGCTGGAAACCCCCGTGGAGGCGCCGCGCGCCGCGCGTCCTGCGCCCGCGCCCCCGGTCGCCGCGCGCCCCGATCACCTGAGCGTCACGGAAATCAAGCGGTTGATCCGCGACCCTTACGCGATCTACGCGCGCCATGTGCTGCGTCTGCGCCCGCTCGATCCGCTGATGAAGGTGCCCGATGCGCTGCTGCGCGGCACCGTCCTGCACGAGGTGCTGGAGCGGTTCGTCAAGGCTGTGCGGGACGATCCCGGCAAGGCCACGCGCGACGTCCTGCTGTCGATGGCGGACGAGGTTCTGATGCGTGACGTGCCCTGGGCCGAGGCGCGCACATTGTGGCTGGCCCGGCTGGAGCGGGTGGCGGACTGGTTCATTGAAAGCGAACAGGGCCGACGCAGCATCGCCGAACCTTATGATTTCGAGGTGCGCGGGCGCGCCGCGATCGCCGAACTGGGGTTCGTCCTGTCGGCCAAGGCGGACCGCCTCGACCTCGATGCGCAGGGACGGCTTTGCATCTACGACTACAAGACAGGCGCGCCGCCCTCGGCCAAGGAACAACGCAGCTTTGACAAGCAGTTGCTGCTTGAGGCCGCGATGACCGAGCGCGGCGCGTTCGCGGAACTTGGCCCGGTCCCGGTGCGCTGCGCGGTGTTCATCGGGCTGGGCAGCCCCCCGAAGGAAGTGCCCGCGCGCCTTGATGAAGAACCCGCCGAACAGGTCTGGTCCGAGTTCACGGAGCTGATCGCGGCCTATTCGGTGCCGGGCAAGGGCTATGTCGCGCGCCGCGCGCCGCACAGCGCCGCTGAGCGTGGCGATTACGACCAGCTGGCGCGGTTCGGCGAATGGGATGTGACCGATCCCCCCGATGAGACGGGCGTGGGGCAATGAGCGTGCGCGATGCCGCCACGCAGGCGCAGGTCGATGCGGCGCGCCCGGACCTGTCGACATGGCTTTCGGCCAATGCCGGATCGGGCAAGACCCGCGTTCTGACAGACCGGGTCGCGCGGTTGCTGCTGGACGAGGTGAACCCGCAGCACATCCTGTGCCTGACCTACACCAAGGCCGCCGCAAGCGAGATGCAGAACCGGCTGTTCGAGCGTCTGGGAAGCTGGGCGATGCTGCCCGATGGCGAACTGCGGAGCGCCCTGCACAGGCTGGGCCACGAGGGCGTGATCGACGAGGATACGCTGCGCCGCGCGCGCCGCCTTTTCGCGCAGGCGATCGAGACGCCCGGCGGCCTTCGCATCCAGACGATCCACTCTTTCTGCGCCGCGCTTCTGCGCCGCTTTCCGTTGGAGGCCGGTGTCACCCCGCAATTCGCCGAGATGGAGGACCGCACCGCGCGTCTCTTGCGGGCCGAGATCGTCGAGGAGCTGGCCAGCGGGCCGCAGTCTGGGGTGTTCTATGCGTTGGCCCGGCATTATTCGGGCGAGACGCTTGATGGCCTGACATCCGAAATCACCCGCCACCGCGCCGGGTTCGCGCATTCCCCGGACGACGCGGAGCTCGCCGCGCTGTTCGGTCTGCCCGAGGGTCTGAACATGGCCGGGATCGAGGCCCGCGCCTTTCTCGGCAACGAGCAAACCTTGCTGGACCAGTTGATACCGGCGCTCAGGGCCGGTTCGGCGAATGACGTCAAGGCCGCCGAGAAACTCGCACGGATCGGCGCGTTGGATCATGGTGCCCTTGCTGTCCTTGAGGATGTCTTTCTGACCGGCAGCGGCGCGAAAGACCCGTTTTCGGCCAAGATCGGGACGTTTCCGACCAAGGCCACGCGCGCAGGTCTGACCGGGGTGATCGACCAGATCGAACAATGGATGCTGCGCATCGAAGAGACCCGCGCCGCGCGTCTCGCCCTTGCCGCGATGCAAAAGACCCGTGCGTTGCACGATTTCGCGCAAATCTTCCTTCCGGCCTATGCGCGCGCCAAGCAATTGCGCGGCTGGCTGGATTTCGACGACCTGATCCTCTGCGCGCGTGATCTGCTGACCGACCCGGCGGTTGCGGCCTGGGTGCTGTACCGGCTGGATGGCGGGATCGACCATATCCTCGTGGACGAGGCGCAGGATACCAGCCCCGTGCAGTGGCAGGTGATCGAGCGTCTGGCACAGGAATTCACCAGCGGGCAGGGCGCGCGGGCCGACACGGCCCGCACGATCTTCGTGGTGGGCGACAAGAAACAGTCGATCTATTCCTTCCAGGGGGCCGATCCGCGAGAGTTCGACCGCATGCAGCACGATTTCGCCAACCGCCTTGCGGGTGCCGGGACACCCCTGCAATCGCGGGTGCTGGCCTGGTCCTTTCGCTCATCGCGCGCGATCCTGACCTGCGTCGATTGCTGTTTCGATGACAGTGCCGATAGCGGTTTTGCGCCCGAGGAACGCCACAAGGCGTTTTTCGACGCACTCCCCGGCCGGGTGGATCTGTGGCCGGTGGTGGAAAAACCCGACACCGAAGAGCCGCCCGCGTGGCATCAGCCCGTCGATATTCGTGGGGCGTCGGATCCGGCGATCCTGCTGGCCCGCCGCGTGGCATCCGAGATGCGCGCGATGCTCGACCGCGGCGAGATGATCCCGGATGGTGCCGCGTCGTCGGGGGGCCGACCCGTCACTGCCGGGGATTTCCTGATACTCGTGCGCCGCCGCTCGGCGCTCTTTCACGAGATCATCCGCGCGTGCAAGGCCGAAGGCCTGCCGATCGCCGGGGCGGATCGGCTCAAGGTCGGCGCCGAACTGGCGGTGCGCGATCTGGGGGCCTTGCTGGCGTTCCTGTCCACGCCCGAGGATGACCTGTCGCTGGCCACAGCCCTGAAATCGCCGCTGTTCGGCTGGTCCGAGGCGCAGCTATACGATCTCGCGCAGGGCCGCGAAGCGCGCTACCTGTGGCAGGCGCTGCGCAACAGGCGGGCGGAGTATCCGGCCGAGATGGCGGTGATCGACGATCTTCTGGATCACGTCGATTACCTGCGCCCGTTCGAGCTGATCGAGCGCATCCTGACCCGGCATGACGGACGCCGCCGCCTGCTGGCCCGTCTGGGCCGCGAGGCCGAGGACGGGATCGACGCCCTGCTGTCCCAGGCGATGGCTTACGAGCAGCGCGCCGTCGACAGCCTGACCGGGTTCCTTGTCTGGATGGAGACCGACGATCTGGAGATCAAGCGCCAGATGGACAGCGCCGGCGACCGCATCCGCGTGATGACGGTTCACGGTGCCAAGGGGCTGGAGGCGCCGGTGGTGATCCTGCCGGAAACCGGCGCGTGGCGTGCCTCGCCGACCCCGCAGATCGTCACGGCGGGCGATGTGCCGCTCTGGACCGGCCCGGCGGCCGATATGCCCGAGGTGATCGGCGACGCCGTCGCCGGTGCGCGCACCGCGCAGGAGGCCGAGCGTGACCGCCTGCTCTACGTCGCCATGACCCGCGCCGAGACCTGGCTGATCGTCGCAGCACACGGCGATCCGGGCAAGCCGGGCACGTCCTGGTACGACAAGATTCGGCGCGGGATGGACGGCGCCGGGGCTGTGCCGCATGACTTTGCCGATGGGACGGGTCTGCGTCTGCAACACGGGGACTGGCCAGAGGCGCGGACGCCGTCAGGGTCCGCCGCGCCGTCACCTGCCCCTGTCCTCGCCCCGATATTCACCCAGGTTGCCGCACAGCATCCGCCGCGCCAGAAAACCCTGAGCCCGTCCGAGGATCTTGGAGGGGACAAGTCGCTGCCGGGCGAGGATGGTCTTGACAAGGATGCCGCCACGCGGCGCGGCCGGCAGGTGCATCGCCTGCTGGAATTCCTGCCCCAGATGCCCGCGCCCGACTGGCCCGCGACGGCGGCGCGCCTGCTGGCGAATGGCGCGGATGCGGCCACGGGCGCGGAACTGGCGCTGTTGCTGGCCGAGGCGGAAAAGGTCCTTACGCGGCCCAGCCTCGGGCCGCTCTTCGCCGGCGATGCGCTGACCGAGGTGTCGATCACCGCCGATCTCGGGGCGCGGCGGTTGCACGGCACCATCGACCGGCTGATCGTCGAACCCGATCACGTGCTGGCGGTGGATTTCAAGACCAACGCCATGGTGCCCGACACCGTTCAGGAGTGTCCGGACGGTCTTTTGCGGCAGATGGGGGTCTATGCGCATGCGCTGTCGGCGCTGTACCCGGACCGGCGGATCGAGACGGCGCTGCTCTGGACGCGGACCGCAACGCTGATGCGACTGCCGCACGACAGCGTGACCGCGGCGCTCGAATCCGCCGGGATCGCTTGACGCGCCGCGCCCGGCTCCATACTTACAATTCACACCCGAAACGTTAGGAGAACCGACATGGCCACCGTTGCCGTAACCGACGCCACCTTCGACGCCGAAGTAAAAAATTCCGATGTCCCCGTCGTCGTGGATTTCTGGGCCGAATGGTGCGGCCCCTGCAAGCAGATCGGCCCCGCGCTTGAAGAACTGGCCAACGAGATGAACGGCAGGATCAAGGTCGCCAAGGTCGATGTTGACAGCAACCCCAATTCCGCGGCCTCGATGGGCATTCGCGGCATTCCGGCGCTGTTCATCTTCAAGAATGGCGAGGTCGTGTCGAACAAGACCGGTGCCGCGCCCAAGGCCGCACTGCAAAGCTGGATCGAAGAGAGCATCTGAGCCGCGACAGTTGTCCGCAAGGGGGCTGCAGCATACGCGGCCCCCTTATTCACGCGCAGCTTGCCCCCGCGGTGCGGCGCGCGCACCGTCCGGAACGAAACGGAGCCCCCGATCATGAGCGATTTTCCCGGTTGGCACGGAACCACCATCATCGGTGTGCGCAAGGGCGGCGAGGTTGTCGTCGCCGGGGACGGTCAGGTCAGTCTTGGCCAGACCGTGATCAAGGGCGGTGCGCGCAAGGTCCGCAGGCTCAGCCCCGGTGGCTATGATGTCGTGGCGGGCTTTGCCGGATCGACCGCGGACGCCTTCACCCTGCTGGAACGGCTGGAAACCAAGCTCGAGGCGACACCGGGACAGTTGCAGCGCGCCTGCGTCGATCTCGCCAAGGACTGGCGCACCGACAAGTACCTGCAAAAGCTCGAGGCGATGCTGATCGTGACAGATGGCGATCAACTATACGTCATCACCGGCGCCGGCGACGTGCTGGAACCCGAGCATGACGTGGCCGCCATCGGTTCGGGCGGCAATTTCGCGCTCGCCGCCGCGCGCGGCCTGTCCGACAAGACAGACTTGTCGGCCGAGGAGATTGCCCGCAAGGCAATGGCCATCGCAGCTGATATCTGCATTTACACCAACGGCAATCTCACCGTGGAGACCATTTCGAAATGACCGACCTGACCCCGCGCGAGATCGTCTCGGAGCTTGACCGCTTCATCATCGGCCAGAAAGAAGCCAAGCGCGCGACCGCCGTTGCCTTGCGTAGCCGCTGGCGGCGCAAGCAGCTGGCTGACGATCTGCGCGACGAAGTGTACCCCAAGAATATCCTGATGATCGGCCCCACGGGCGTCGGCAAGACCGAGATCAGCCGCCGTCTGGCCAAGCTGGCCCGCGCGCCCTTCATCAAGGTCGAGGCGACCAAGTTCACCGAAGTGGGCTATGTCGGGCGCGATGTTGAACAGATCATCCGCGATCTGGTGGACAGCGCCATCACCCAGACCCGCGAGTGGATGCGCGAGGACGTCAAGGCCCGCGCCGAGGCCGCCGCAGAGGAACGCGTGATCACCGCCATCGCCGGCGAGGATGCCCGCGAGGGCACGCGCGAGATGTTCCGCAAGAAGCTGCGTGACGGGCTGCTTGACGACACGATGATCGATATCGAGGTCAGCGACACCTCCAACCCGTTGGGTGGTATGGAAATTCCGGGCCAGCCGGGGTCGCAGATGATGAACCTGGGCGACATTTTCGGCAAGGCGTTCGGCGGGCGCACCACCACAAAGCGGGTCAGCGTCGCCGATAGCCATGACCTGCTGATCGGGGAAGAGGCTGACAAGCTGCTCGATGACGAGACGGTCAATCGCACCGCGCTCGACTCCGTGGAAGAAAACGGCATCGTGTTTCTGGACGAGATCGACAAGGTCTGCGCCAAGTCCGACGCGCGCGGTGGCGACGTCTCACGCGAGGGTGTGCAGCGTGATCTGCTGCCGCTGATCGAGGGCACGACCGTCAGCACCAAGCATGGCGCGGTCAGGACCGATCATATCCTGTTCATCGCTTCGGGCGCGTTTCACACCGCCAAGCCGTCGGACCTGTTGCCCGAACTGCAGGGGCGGCTGCCCATCCGTGTCGAGTTGCGTGCGCTGACCGAGGCGGATTTCGTGCGAATCCTGACCGAGACCGACAATGCCCTGACGCGGCAATACACCGCCCTCATGGGCACCGAGCAGGTCACGGTGGACTTCACCGAGGATGGGATCGCGGCGCTGGCCCGGATCGCGGCCGAGGTGAACCAGTCGGTCGAGAATATCGGCGCGCGCCGGCTTTACACGGTGATGGAGCGGGTGTTCGAAGAGTTGAGCTTTACCGCCCCCGATCGCACCGGCGAGACGGTGACCGTGGACGCGGATTTCGTCGAGGCGAACCTTGGCGAATTGATGAGATCCACGGATCTTAGCCGCTACGTGCTTTGAGCCTCGCCTGACGCGCGCGGTTCAGCCCACCCGGTCGACCAGCGCGCGCAGGATCACGCCCTCTTCATCGGTGGGGATCATGGCGGCGGTCACACGGCTGTCGGGGCTCGAAATCAGTGTCTCGTTGGCCGCGTTCGCGGCTTCATCGGGCACCAGCCCAAGCCAACCCAGACCCGCCATCACCTTCGACCGGACCACGGGCGAGCGTTCGCCGATCCCTGCGGTGAAGACCAGCGCATCCAGACCCCCGAGGCTTGCGGTCAGTGCGCCGATCTGGCGCTGGATCATGTGCACGAACAGCGCGACGGCCTCGGCCGCCTCGGGGGCCGGGCTGGCCAGAAGGTCGCGCATGTCCGAACTGATCCCCGAAACGCCCGCAAGGCCGCTCTTTTTACCCAGAAGCGTTTCCAGCGCGTCGGCGTCCATCCCCTTTTCGCGCATCAGGTGGATCAGCACGCCGGGGTCGATCTGCCCGCAGCGCGTGCCCATCATCAGCCCGTCAAGCGCGGTAAAGCCCATCGTGGTGTCCACGCTTTGCCCGCCCTCCATGGCGCACAGGCTTGCGCCGCTGCCCAGATGCGCGACGATGACCTTGCCGCGTGCCACGCGGTCTTCCATCATCTCCGGCAGGCATGCGGCGATGTGATCGTAGGACAGCCCGTGAAAGCCGTAGCGCAGGATGCCCTCGTCCGACAGTGCGCGGGGCAGGGCGAAAAGCTGGGTGTGGCGCGGGCGGGTGCGGTGGAACGCGGTGTCGAAACAGGCGATCTGCGGGCAGGCCGGCCAGCGTGCGGCGACCGCGCGAATGCCCATCAGGTTGTAGGGCTGATGCCCCGGCGCCAGCGGGCAGAGCGCGTCCAGCCGGGTCAGAACGTCGTCCGTGATCCGTGCCGGCGCGTCAAAATCCTGTCCGCCATGCACCACGCGGTGCCCTGCGCCGACCAGATCCAGCGGCCCGAGACGCGCGTCTAGCCCGGCCAGCAGCCAGTCGATCAGCGCGCCCATGTCGATCTTGTCATCTTCGGGGTGCAGGGTCTGCCTTGTCTCGCCCTCGTGCAGGGTCATGACGGGCGTGCGCCCAACCCCCTCGATCGCGCCGTGGGCGATGCGGTCATGGCTGTCGGCGTCGTGCAGGGCGAACTTCACGCTGGACGAGCCGGTGTTGAGGATCAGCAGCACCCCGGACATCAGACAGGCGTCGAGGGTTGTGCGTCCGCCAGAAGCCGTGCGAGGGCCGCCGATGCAAGGCGCGCGGCGGCGCTGTCGGACCGGCTGGTCAGCATGATCGGCACCCGCGCGCCGACCGCGACACCCGCCGCTTCGGCACCGGCCAGATGAATGAGCTGTTTCGAGATCATGTTGGCACTTTCGAGGTTCGGCGCGACCAGGATATCGGCAAGGCCCGCCACGTCGGATTTGATGCCCTTGGCCTTGACCGCCTCGGGCGAGATCGCGTTGTCAAAGGCCAGCGGCCCGTCCACCAGCCCCCCGGTGATCTGGCCGCGGTCGTGCATCTTGCAGATCGAGGCGGCCAGCAGCGTCGAGGGCAGCTTCGAGGTCACCGTCTCGACCGCCGAAAGAATCGCGGCGCGCGGTGTCTCGATCCCCAGGGCGATGGCCAGATCCAGAGCATTCTGCACGATATCCGCAAGCGTGGGAAGATCCGGCGCGATGTTGATCGCCGCGTCGGTGATGAAGAGCAGCCGCTCGTGATCCGGCACGTCGAGTGCGAAGACATGGCTGAGGCGGCGTTCGGTGCGCAGGCCCTTGGCGCGGTCGAGGACGGCCTCCAGCAACTCGTCGGTGTGCAGCTTGCCCTTCATCAACGCGCTTGCGCGGCCCTCGCGCACCAGTGCGACGGCGGCCTCGGCGGCGGCATGGCTGTGCGGGGCATCGATGATACGGTCGGCATCGACCGTGACGCCCGCATCCGAGGCCGTGGCCTCGATCTTGGCGCGGGGGCCAACCCAGAACGGCTCGATCAGGCCGGCCTGTTCGGCCTGAAGCGCGCCCAGCAGGCTGAGGCTGTCGCAGGGATGCACGACCGCCGTCGGCATCGGGGGCAATTCGTGTGCCTGTTCGACCAGCGCGTTGAACCGCGCGCCGGGCTTGTGCATCCGCACCGTGGGCAGCGCGGTCACCGCGCGGCTGATCTTGTGGCGCGGCGCCAGCACCTCGGCCCGGCCATCGATCACCACCTTGTCGTGCTGGTTGCGGCACAGGCAATCAAGCGTCACGCGGCCGCTGTCGCGGTCGATCTCGGCCACGGTGACGCGCACGGTGATGCTGTCGCCGATGGCCACCGGGCGTTTGAAATGCAGCGACTGGTCGGTATAGATCGTGCCCGGCCCCGGCAGGCGCGTCCCCAGCACCGCCGAGATCAGCGCGCCGCCCCACATGCCATGCGCGACGACGTGGTGAAACTGTGTCTCGTCGGCATAGTCGGCATCGAGATGCGCGGGGTTCACGTCGCCCGACATCACCGCGAACAGCTCGATATCCTCTTGCGCCAGAACGCGCACCATCTCGGCGCTTTCGCCGATGCTCAACTCGTCCAGCGTGCGGTTCTCGATCCGCTCGGGGGTATCCCCGTTACATTCGGACATGCCGTCCTCCGTCGATATAGGAAATGGACCCGGTGACGCCCGATGCCCGGTCCGAGGCAAGGAACGCGGCCATTTCGCCGACCTCGTCGATGGTCACCAGCCGCCTTTGCGCCGCATGCTCGCGGGCATCCTGCATCAGGCTTTCGAAATCCTCGATGCCCGACGCCGCGCGCGTGGCGATGGGGCCGGGTGACAGGACGTTGGCGCGAATGCCCTGCGGCCCCAGTTCGACCGCGACCTCGCGGGTGACGCCCTCGAGCGCGGCCTTGACCGGGCCCATGATGTTGTAATGGTCCACCACCTTTTCGGCGCCGTAATAGCTGACCGTCAGCAGGCTGCCGCCCTTCTGCATCAATGGCTCTGCCTTGCGCGCGAGGCGCAGGAAGGAATGGCACGAGATGTCCATCGCCTGTGCAAAGCCATCGGCAGAGCAGTCGACGACGCGCCCGTGCAGGTCGTCCTTGGGGCAGAACGCCACCGAATGCAGCAGGAAATCCAGCCGGCCCCAGCGGTTGGCGATGGTGTCGAAGACCGCGTCGATCTGCGCGGGATCGGCAAGATCGAGCGGCAGCAGTTCGGCGGCCCCGGCGGCGTCGGCGACGGGCCGCACATGCGGCAGCGCGCGGTCATTCATGTAGGTCAGCGCAAGCGTGGCCCCCTCGCGTGCGAACGCCTTGGCACAGCCCGCCGCGATGGAGTGTTCATTCGCCACGCCGACCACGAGACCGATCCGGTTTTCAAGCATCATGGCGCGTCCTCACGTCTGAAAGACATAGGTGCCGGGGGCATCGTCCCGTGGCTCGTAGCCCGCATCGGGCCGTCCC
Source organism: Roseovarius tibetensis (assembly GCF_050896375.1). NCBI lineage: Bacteria > Pseudomonadati > Pseudomonadota > Alphaproteobacteria > Rhodobacterales > Roseobacteraceae > Roseovarius > Roseovarius tibetensis. The sequence goes on along the minus strand of NZ_JBPBBB010000002.1, from coordinate 29,257 downwards.
ATGGGCGGCGGCGCGACACGCTCGCCAGAGAGGGTTTCAAGCCAGTCGGCCCAGCCCAGCCACCACGACCCTTCGGTCACCGGCGCGGCATCGCGCCAGGCCTCGTGATCGAGGTAGCGCCCGGCATGGAGCGTCGTCGACATCCGGTAGTGGCGGTGCCTGTGGCCCGGCTCGGAGATGATGCCGGCATTGTGCCCGCCATTGGTGAGGATGAAGGTGATATCGGCATCGGTCAGGTGATGGATCTTGTAGACCGAGGTCCACGGCGCGACATGATCCTTCTCGGTGCCCACGGCACAGATCGGCAGATCCAGATCGCTGAGCGACACGATCTTTCCGTCGATCCGGTATTTCCCGTTCGACAGCCGGTTTTCCAGAAACAGGCCCCGCAGGTATTCCGAATGCATCCGGTAGGGCATGCGTGTGGTGTCGGCATTCCACGCCATCATGTCGTTGGGTTCGGCATGTTCGCCCATCATGTTCTCGCGGATCAGACGCGACCAGACCAGGTCGTTGGAGCGCAGCATCGTGAACGCCCCCGCCATCTGGTCGCCGTCGAGATAGCCCTGCTGCGCCATCAGATCCTCGAGCAGCGCGACCTGCGCCTCGGAGACGAACAGCGCAAGCTCGCCCGGCTCGGAGAAATCCACCTGCGCGGCCAGAAGCGTCATCGACGCCAGCCGATCGTCGCCTGCGCGCTTCATCGTCGCCGCCTGGATCGCCAGCAGCGTACCGCCAAGGCAATACCCCGTGGCATGGATGCGGTCCGACCCGGTGATCGCCTCGATCGCGTTGAGCGCCATGCGCGGCCCCTGATCGAGATATTCCTGCATCCCCAGATCACGGTCGTCCGCGCCGGGGTTGCGCCACGAGATCATGAAGACCGTGTATCCCTGCGACACCAGCCAGCGCACCATCGAGTTGTGCGCCGACAGATCGAGGATATAGTATTTCATGATCCATGCCGGGACGATCAGGATCGGCTCGGGGTGCACGGTTTCGGTGGTGGGGGTGTACTGGATCAGTTCGGCCAGATGGCTGCGGGCGACGACCTTGCCGGGGGTCGCGGCAAGGCCGTCTCCGACTGTCAGTTCCGCAGGTGTCGGCTGCGGCTCGGGGTCCGGTGTGACGTTTCTGGAGACATCCGCAACGGTGTTCATCATGCCCTGCACAAGGCTTGCACCCTTGGTCTGGTGCGCGCGTGTCAGGACTTCGGGGTTGAGATGCGGAAAATTGGTTGGAGAGACCGTGTCGAGCGCCTGCCGGACCGCAAAGCTCAGCGCGGCCTCGTTGCTGGCGGACATGCCGCGCACATCCGTCGTGGCCGACTGCCACCAGTCCTCGGTCAGCAGGAAACTGTCGCGCAGCATCGAAAACGGCGGTGTGTCCCAATGCTCTGACGCGAAACGGCGGTCTTCCTGCACCGGCAGGGCCGCGTCGGGGTTCATGCTGCGTGCCGCGATCGCGGCCGGCGCCTGCATTGCCTTTTCGGCCAGCAAGCTTTGTTTTCCGGGGGCCGTGGCAAGGTGCATGGACCAGTCCGCCATCGCGGACATAAGTGTCGATGGGGCCATGCCACCGGTCGCCTTGCCGATGGTCAGGCGTGCTATGCGATCCAGAAAATCTGCATATGCGGTGGTGATGTCGGTGGAGGGGGGCCGTTCGGTCATGCTTTGCCTCAAATCTTGTCTCAAATCACGGTATCACAGGTATGTGTCAGTGATAATGCACCTGCAGAAAATTATGTGCAGGTGCAGCAAAATGCAAACAGCCGTAAGTATCTGCAGGGAAAACAAGGCGGGAATGACCTGTGGGGCATGGTTTCACAACCGCGGTGGCCGTGACGCCCCGCGCTGTCGTGTGGCGCTGCGTGCCGGCGGGCAAGGCCGCGCATCGCGTTTCAGCCCGAAACGCCAAGTCCCATGCGCCGCAGGGCCCATGTCCGCAGGTCGTTCAGGGCCGCCGTCGTGGCCTGATCGAACCCTGCGACCAGATCGGCTGTTTCCGTGGACGCGACGGTGGACGCGGTCTCGACGGTGCGGCTGCCCAGGATGACGGTATCCTCGCCGCGCACAAGCTGCGCGCTCAGCCGGACACGTGTCGTCGCCGTGGTTCCGTCAGGTCCGAGTTCGGCCTGAAAATCGGTAAGCTCGGATATCAGCGTATAATCCGCCGAGCCGCCGAGCGGGCGACGCCCGACGTAACGCAGTGCGTTGGTATCCGCGAAGCTGCGGACCATGAGCGTGGTCAGCATGACGGGGGCGTTATCCGTCCAGCGGGACGCGGGCAGATATGCCACCTCGACCGGGCTGGGCCGGATCATGATCCGGTCCGTATCAAGCGCGCCGCTCGTGCTGGGCGTCTCGATCACCAGATCGCGTTGCAGGCTGCCCCGCACCGTGGGGGTGTCGGCCGGCGCGCGCAGTTCATAGGCTTGCAGCGGTGTCGTGGCCTCGTTGACCGCGGTGATGGCCGCACATCCGCTCAGAGCCAGTGCGACCAACGGAAACAGAATGCTGCGTAAAGGGGTCATCTGCGGAACTCCGGTGTCTGACGGTTGAGGAAGAACTGCGCGGGATTGCGCTCGATCTGTCGGGCGATGCGTTCGAAATTGGCGATCAGTGCGCGGGTCTCTTGGGCCAGTTGCATGTATTGCGGCAGGCCGGACGTCGTGAACTGCCGGATCGGTTCGCCCGAGTCCGCCATCAGTTGCCCGACCTCTTCAAAGGCGCGGTTGGCGGTCCTGGCGGCGTCGCGCAGGTCCGCGGTGATTGCGGGCACATCGTCGGCCACCTGTGCGATTGCCCCGTCCAGCCGCTGCATGACCTGCCGCAAGTCCGCGGTGATCGCCCCCAGATCCTCGTTGATGACCCTGTCGGCACCGGAGAACGCCCGTTCGGCCGCTTCGAGGCTGCGCTCGCCGGTGACCAGCGCCTGATCGATCGCTTCCAGCGTCCGGTTGGCATTGGCAAAGGTCTCGGTCACCTGCGCGAGCGTGGTGGCGGCATCATCGGCGAGGCCGTCGATCTTGCCGGTGGCATCGCTCAGGTTCGTGCCGACCTCTGCCGCGACGCGGTTCACGGTGTTCGTCGCATCCCGGATATCCGCGACGATCGCGGGCAGATCGGTCTCGGCCACCGCATTGACTGACGCGATCGCCCGATCGGCATTCTCGATCATCGTCCGCGTCTCGGATACCAGCGCGGCACCTTCGGTCGTGATAAGCCCGTCAAACGAGGTCACCGCCCCGTCGATCGTGTCGAGCGTCGCGACCAGCCGGCCGATGGCGTTCTCGGTGGCCGTCAGGGTGGCCTCGGCTTCGGTCAGCCGCGCCGTGGCGGCGCTGCCGACGGCCGAGAATTCGCCGATCATGCCGCGCGCATCGGTCACCAGATCGCCCGTCTGTTCGCGCAGGAACAACGTGGTGGCCGTCAGATCCTGTGCGATCGCCTGCAATTCGCCGGTCATGAAGACCTCTGCCGCGTCAAGCGCGCCGCGCCCGCTTTCGAGGGCGGCGTCGGCCTCGTCCAGCGACGTCTCGATCCGGCCCGAAAGCGAGGTCAACGCCTCCAGCGTCGTGTCGAGATTGCCGAGGGTATCCTCGACGGCGGCAACGACAGGGTTGAGCCGGCCAGCGAAGTCCGCGATGTCATCCGAGGCCTGGCCGATGGTGCGGCTGACCCCCGAGAATTCCGACAGGGCGCGCGAGATCTCGCCGGACGAGTCCGCGAGGTTGTCCAGGATCAGTTGAACCTTCTGCTGGTTGTCGTCGTTCAGCAGTTGGCCGATGTTTTCCATGACGGTGACGGCCTCTTCGACGATCCTTGGCGCGTCCTCGGTCAGGGTCTGGATCACCGAGCGGCCGGTCTCGATTTCGGGGATGCCGTCTTCGTCGGTCAGAAGGGGCGCGTCCGGAGTGCCGGACGTGATGCCGACGAACGAGACGCCGGTCACGCCCATGGATTCGATGGTCGCGACGCTGTCGGTTCGCACCGGGGTATCGCCTGCGATCTCAATGCGGGCCACCACCGTCCCGTCGCCCTCGGGTGCAAGATCCACGGAAACGACCTGCCCCACGGGAAGCCCGGAAAACCGGACCTCCGAGGCGCGCGAGAGGCCGGACACGGACGAAAACCGCACGTCGTAATAGTCGAACTGGCGGTCCAGTTCGAATTGGGCGAACCACAGCAGAAAGCCCAGAATGCCGATGAAACCGGCGAGGGCGAACGCTCCGATCAAGACGTAGTTTGCACGTGTTTCCATGGTTTTCAGTCGGTCCTGTCCTTGGCGTCCATCGCGGCGCGCGCGCGGGGGCCGTGGAAATACTCATGCACCCACGGATGATCGACGTCCAGCATCTCCGACATGGTGCCGGTGACAAGCACGCGTTTCTCTGCCAACACCGCGATCCGGTCACAAGTTGCATGCAGCGTATCAAGATCATGCGTGACAAGGAACACGGTCAGCCCGAGCTGCTTTGAGAGGCCCCGGATCAGCGTGTCGAACCCCGATGCGCCGATGGGGTCGAGACCGGCGGTCGGCTCGTCCAGAAAGACGATCTCGGGATCGAGGGCGAGGGCCCGCGCCAGCCCCGCGCGCTTGCGCATGCCGCCCGACAGTTCGGACGGGTAGTTGTTGCCCGCAGCCCAGGGCAGGCCCGACATCGAGATCTTGAGATCGGCAAGGGCATGGCGCAGGTCCGGCGACAGATCGGATACGACCCGCAGCGGCACCTCGACATTCTCGCGCACGGTAAGCGACGAGAACAGCGCCCCATCCTGGAACATCACCCCGTTGCGGCTGTCGATGGCGATGCGCGTGTCCTCATCGGCCGAAAGCGCGTCGATGCCGAACATGTGGATGCTGCCCGCTGTCGGACGCAACAGGCCCACGATGCTGCGCAGCAGGACCGACTTGCCGGTGCCCGACCCCCCGACCACCCCCAGAACCTCGCCGCGCCAGACATCGAGATCGAGATTGTCATGCACGACATTCTCGCCGAACTGATTGCGAAGACCGCGGACGGAGATGATCGGACCTTCTGTCATCACACCCCCATCTGCGCGAAGAAGATCGAAAACAGCGCATCCGCGACGATCACCGCGAAGATCGCCGTGACCACCGCGGCGGATGTCATCCGGCCGAGGGATTCGGCATTGCTGCCGACCTTCATGCCCGCGTGGCAGCCCACCACGCCGATGATGATGGCAAAGACGGGCGCCTTGACCATGCCGACGATGACATGGCTTATATCCGTGCCCTCGACCAGCCGGGTGCGGAACATGGCGGGCGAGATGCCCAGCTCCACCCAGGACATGATCGCGCCGCCCAAAAGCCCGGTGATATTCGCGATCAGGCCCAGAATGGGCAGCATCAACAGCAGCGCGAGGATGCGCGGCACGAAAAGCGCCATCGCCGGGTCGATTCCGAGAGTGCGCATCGCGTCGATCTCTTCGCGCATCTTCATGGAGCCGATGGCGGCGGTAAAGGCCGAGGCCGTTCGACCGGCGACGATGATCGCGGTCAGCAGGATGCCCAGCTCGCGCAGGATGGAAATGGCGATCAGGTCGACCACGAAGACCTCGGCGCCGAACTGCCGCAGCTGCGCCGAGCCCTGGAAGGCCAGCACGACGCCGATCAGGAACGCCATCAGGGCGACGATGGGCACCGCGCGCAGCCCCACCTCCTGGCAGTGATGCACCAGCGCCGTGAGGCGAAACTCGCTCGGGTGCACGAATGCGCGTCCAAGACGGGCGATGAAAAGCCCCAGATATCCGCTCAGCTCCATCGCGAACACGCCGCCGGACGTGATCCCGCGCCCGATGGTTTCCAGCCTGTCGGCCCAACTCGGGCGCTTGGCCGTGGTGTCGGGAATGTCGGGCATCGCGGCGCTGACCGTCTTCATCAGGTCCGCATGCGGTTCACTGGCCCCTTGCAGGTCGGCGTCGCACCCGGCGTCGGACATGCGCTGTTGCAGCGTCGCGATGGCCCATGCGCCCGCGGTATCCAGACGCTCGACCCCCGAAAGGTCGATACGCGTCGCCTTGGGCGGCAAGCCGTCAAGCTGTGGGTGAAGCCGCGCAAGCGTCTGGACGGTCAAGACGCCCGACAGCACAAGGTCGCGCCCGTCGTCTGTTTCAGTGACCTTCACATCCGCAAAGACTGATCCGTTGGCAGACATCAAAAACCCCGATGGTCCGCTGACGGACGATATGAAACGCACCCTGACGGCTTTTACAGCGGAAAACAAGATCGACGCGCGGGCACGCCACATGGCACCGGGGTGCACGTCTCAGGGGGCCAGCCACTGCCCCGCCCAGCCGTCGCCACGCACGAACCGCGCACGGCGGTGCTCGGGGCCAAGATGCACCGCGTCGATGGCCCGGACACTTAGGCGCAGTACCCCGAAACGGTCAGGGTCGGGCGATTTGTCGTAGCCGAGCGCGTCGGGAATCGGCTGGCCGGGTGCCGGCGTGCTGCCATAAGCGCTGCGCGAGGGCGCGGGGACGCGGGTCCAGATATCGGTGACCTCCGCGCCTTGCAGGATGGCGACCTCGGACTCGATGCGCACTTGCAGATGCGCCGCGGCATCCCAGACATGCAGCGCGGCACGGGGATTGTCGCGCAGTTCGGCCACCTTGGCCGAGCAGGTATCCGTGTGGATGTCGAGCGTCGCAGACGACGTGTCGGCGGCACGCAATACGACTGTGCGGGCCTGCGGCATGCCATCCGGGCCGATCGTCGCAAGGGTCGGGTGCCGCGCGGGCGCATGACGGTCGTGCACGCCACGCACAAGCCGCGTCCAGACCTGCGCATGAAGCGCGCCAAGATCGACGGCCCAGGCGGGGGTTTCACGTGTCATGTCGGGTCTTTCCAGTGCGATTGTGCAGGCAATCGGGATGCGGGACGCGAAGGCGCCATACGCCCCGCCACCCTGTCACAGCGTGGACGGGTCCGTCGCCTTGGGATCTGACGGGGCGGGGGACGGCATATCGTCGCGCCCGCTATCGCGCCCGCACGGTCGCCCGCGCTGTACCGCCTGCGCCACGGTGCAGGCCGCAAGCGCGGCGGTGACGCCGAAGATCACGCCCCCGGCGGTGTGAAGGGCCGCGCTTTTCGCCAATCGAATGATCATTTCCGGTCCTCCATCGCCATGGCCCCGTGAGCCGCGAGCGCGAACCCGGCGCCGATCGTCAGGCCGATGGCCAGCCCGGTGAGCGTGGCCTTGGTGGCGATGCCAGCGTGAATCAGTCCCATGATGCCTCCTGTGTGATCAGCCGTTTTAGTAAACGTAGCTGTCGGTACTGCATGGTCCAGACCACCGTATGCGACGGCCATGCCCGTCGCGGGCCTGGCTGCCCGAAATGGTGGCGCTTGTGCATCGAATGCGCGGTTTTTCCGGTCTGCGTTTGAAGGTCGCGTTGACGCGGGCCGCGCGGCTTGTCGTTAATGCGCGCACATGCGGCACCGCGGCGACGCCAGTGACCCGCGATGCGCGCATGTAGAAACCGAGGGTGGTGCACCCTCGATCCGGGAAAGGACCGCGTCATGATCAAAACCCTCGCCGGGGTCTGGGCGCTTCTGCTCGGGATCGTGCTCATCATGCTGGGTAACGGCATGCATTTCACCCTGATCGGTCTGCGCGGCGGGATCGAGAACTTCTCCGCCGCTGAACTGTCGGTCGTGACCTCGGGCTATTTCCTGGGGTTCCTGTCGGGCGCGCGGATCACGCCGATCATGATCCGGCGGGTGGGGCATCTGCGGGTCTTCGCGGCGCTGGGCAGTTTCATGTCGGCGGGGCTGATCGCCTTTCCGCTGCTGACCGAACCTTGGGCGTGGACCGTGCTGCGCATCCTCATCGGGTTCTGCATGTCGGGCATCTACGTGGCCGCCGAAAGCTGGCTCAACGCGGCGTCCACCAACGAGACGCGCGGCAAGGTGCTGTCGGCCTACATGATCGCGCAGACACTTGGCATCATCGGGGCGCAAGGCTTGCTGAATCTCGGGGATGCGGCGACATCGGCGTTGTTCATCGGGGCGTCGATCCTGGTGTCGATCTCGTTCGCGCCGATCCTGCTGTCGGCCATCCCGGTGCCCGCGACGGATGTCGCGCGGCCGATGTCGCTCTTGAAGCTGTTTCGCAGCTCGCCGCTGGGAACGGTGGGGATCTTCCTGCTGGGCGGGATCTACGCGACGCAATCGGGGATGGGTGCGGTCTTTGGCACGCAAATCGGGTTGTCGGTCGCACAGATCTCGCTGTTCGTGGCGATGCTGTTCGCGGGGGCGCTGTTGATGCAATACCCCATCGGCTGGCTGTCGGACTGCATGGACCGGCGCAAGCTGATCTTCGGGGCGGCGTTGCTCGGGGCGGTTTCCTGCGGGCTGGGCTGGCTGACCAAGGACGGGTTGCCGGCCTTCATCCCGTCGGACGGGCTGTGGCCGCTGATGGCGGCGGCATTCTTTGCCGGGGGCGTGACGACGCCGCTGTACGCGCTGTTTCTCGCCTATACCAACGACGCGCTCGACCCCGAGGACATGCCGGCGGCGTCCGGTGGTCTGGTCTTCACGTTCGGCCTTGGCGCGATCCTCGGGCCGCTCGCCACCGGCTGGGCGATGCAGGGGCTGGGTCCGTTCGGGTTCTGGCTGGTGCTGGGGGCGACCTTCGGCGCGATCGCGCTTTACGCGCTCTACCGAATGACGCAGCGCGCCACCGCGACCGCAAGCGAGACGGACAGCTATCTGGGCGTCGTGCCCACAAGCTCGGTCGTGGCGGTCGAAGCGGCGGGGGCCTGGGCCGCCGACAAGGCCGAAGCCGAAGCAGAAGCCGAGGCCGAACGGCAGGCGTGATCCGCCCGGTCGCGCACCTGCCACGCAATGTCCGGTGACGCGATCGACGCAAAACTGGTCGTCCCGAACCGCCTTGACCGACCCTCGCCGCGCTACAATTTCTTTACGAGGCGTGATCGAGCGGAGGCGATGACGGCAGTGATTCAGGCGGCGGCATGAAGCGATCCGGGCTCGACGCGACGGATATCCGTATCCTGAGCGCCGTGCAAACGCACGGACAGCTCAGCAAGACCCGACTGGCCGAAATCGTCAACCTGTCGCCCACGCCCTGCTGGGCCCGTCTCGACCGGTTGAAGGCGGCGGGGTTCATCCGCGGCTATCACGCCAATATCGCGCTGGAACGGATCGCCGATTTCACCCGGGTCATCGTCACCGTTTCGCTGACCCACCATCGCAGGACGGATTTCGACAGGTTCGAATCCTACATCGTGCATGTCGACGAGATCACCGATTGCGTCGCCACCGGCGGCGGCATGGATTACGTCCTGACCATCTACGTCCGCAACCTTGCCGCGTTCGAGACGATGATGGCCGCCCTGCTGGACGCCGATCTCGGCATTGACCGGTACGTGACATATTTCACGACCCGCACGGTCAAGGCCGCGCATCCCGACCTTGCAAAACTTGTCGCGCCGTTGCGTGATTGACCCATGCGCCCCGCGCCTGTCGGAACGGCCTGTCGGCGCGTGATTATTGGTCTGATCGGGCTGCATTCCCCGACCGATTCGGTCCGCATGGCGGGATGCGACTTGTTATTGTGCCTCCAGAGGATGGATCGCGGCCGACGGGGCCGCCGACCATGACAGGAGGGGGAACGACATGACATACGCGGATGAATTCGGCTTTGGCACGCAGATACGCAAATCGCCATATTTCGACGCAACGGTCCGCTGGGGCGCGCAGGGCTTTTCGGTGTACAACCACATGTATATCCCGCGTGATTTCGGCGATCCGGAACAGAATTTCTGGAACCTCGTGAATGATGCGATCCTGTGTGATGTCGGCGTCGAGCGACAGGTCGAGATCACCGGACCCGATGCCGCGCGCTTCGTGCAGATGCTGACGCCGCGCGACCTGTCGAACATGGCGGTCGGGCAGTGCAAATACGTGCTGATCACCAATGCGCAGGGCGGCATCCTGAATGATCCGATCTGCCTGCGGCTGGCCGAGGATCACTTCTGGCTGTCGCTGGCCGACAGCGACATCCTGCTCTGGGCGCAAGGCGTGGCGGTGCATTCCGGCATGGATGTCGCGATCACCGAGCCGGACGTGTCGCCGCTGCAATTGCAGGGCCCGAAATCGGGCGAGATCATGCGCGCGCTGTTCGGCGACCAGATCATGGACCTGCGCTATTACTGGCTGCGCGAGATGGAGCTGGACGGCATTCCGCTGATCGTGTCGCGCACCGGCTGGTCGAGCGAGCTGGGCTACGAGATCTATCTGCGCGACGGCGACTGGGGCGACGCCCTGTGGGAGCGGATCATGACCGCCGGCCTGCCTTACGGGCTGAAGCCCGGCCACACCTCGACCATTCGCCGGATTGAGGGCGGGATGCTGTCGTATCACGCGGATGCCGACAGCGGCACCAACCCGTTCGAGCTGGGTCTGGAGCGTCTGTGCAACCTGGACATGGAGACCGATTTCATCGGCAAATTCGCGTTGCAGCGTATCCGTGACACCGGGATCACCCGCAAGCAGGTCGGTCTGCGCCTCGGGGGCGAGCCGTTGAAGGGGCCGAACACGCGTTTCTGGCAGATCACCCATGGCGGTGCGTTCGTGGGCAAGGTCACGTCGGCGGTCTATTCGCCCCGGCTGCAGCAGAACATTGCGCTGGCGATGGTCGATATCGCACATGCCGAGCTTGGGGCGGAATTCGAGGTGTTCACGCAGGCCGGTGCGACCCCTGCGACGGTGGTGCAGCGGCCCTTCTACGACCCTAAGAAGCAACTTGCCGTGGCCTGAGCGCGCGCACGCCTTTTCACGACAAAAAATGCGACCGCGGAGCCCGCGGTCGCATTTTCCGTTTCAACATTGGCTGCTCAAAGTCAGATCCGCTTTGCGCGCAGGCGCTGTTCCGCGCCGTCGCGCGACAGGGCCGATTTCGGCGCGTCGCTGTCCTTCATCTTTTCGAGGCCACGAATGCTGAGATATGCAAAGGCCATCACGCCACTGAGAGTACCGATCGCGAGAATTCCAATGAGTTCCATAACCGTCTCCTTTCGTTTGTGTCAGGATTTACGACGGTCCGTGCCGACTGGATGAGTCTTCGTCAAAAAAATTGCAGAAATACCAATAACTTGTTTGTATACGTTCGGGTACTGAGGGCGCCTCACTGTGCGATCAGGATTACCGCCAGCCAGAACACCAGAATGCCGATCCAGCCGAATTGGGCCGCGAAGAACCCAGCCAGAACAAGGCACAGGAATACGCCGCTTGTGATCGCCGCCTGCTGGCCGACCGGGCGCGCAGCAAGCGCGTCATCCACGTCGTGCAGGCTGCGGCCGGGCCAAAGCCCGGCGATCAGGGTCGATGCCCCGCGACGACACAGCGTCCCGCCCCGGAACAGAACCTGCCTGACACCCTGCGCCATGATATCTCCGTCCCCCTTTAGTGTAATACAGGATAATCGCGACATGGGTATTGAGCAACTGCCCGAAACGCGCGCGTCCTGCCTGAATATCGTGCAGCGGGCCCGCAACGTCGCCCGTAGCCGCGCCACAACGCCGGTCTGGCGATTGGCAGGACGGTTTCATTTGCAGGCCGATTCATTATATTGCCAGTGAAATCGACGATCCCGCCGCAAGACCGGCGTTGCAAGAAAGGGGCGTGCGGCATGGTGCAGTCGAAAAACGTGGACAAGGCACGGCCCGGCACACGGTTGCGCCAGGATCCGCACAGCATTCGCGACGAGCGGGAAAAGGTGCTGGAAGTGGCCATCGGTCGCGAGGTGCGCGCGTTTCGCCGGCAAAAGGGCATCACGGTGGCCGAGCTTGCCGACCTGACAGGCCTGTCCATCGGAATGCTGTCGAAAATCGAGAACGGCAACACCTCGCCGTCGCTGACCACGTTGCAAACCCTGTCCAATGCGCTCAGCGTGCCGCTGACGTCGTTTTTCCAGCGCTTCGAAGAGCATCGCGAAGCGGTGCATACGCCCTCGGGCACCGGGGTCGAGACCGAGCGCGCCGGCACGCGCGCCGGCCATCAGTACAACCTTCTGGGTCATATCGGGTCGAATGCCAGCGGCGTGACGGTCGAGCCGTACCTGATCACGCTGTCCTATGCCTCGGATATCTTCCCGACCTTCCAGCATGGCGGGATCGAGACGATCTACATGCTGGAGGGGGAACTTTTGTACCGTCACAGCGACCGACTTTATCATTTGCGCCCCGGCGATACGCTGTTTTTCGATGCCGACGCGCCGCACGGCCCCGAGGGGCTGGAGAAGCTGCCGGCGCGTTACCTGTCGATCATCGCCTACCCCCAGACTGCCTGAGACTGCCTGAAATTTCGGCATCCAATCGAAATGCTGTTTCAGCAAGGGAATAAATAATTCCCCTTGGTTGATTTGCGCAATCTGTGCTGCTAGCCATCAGGACGTAGTGAAAACCGGAAAGGGCGTTCCATGTGCGGGATTGTCGGACTGTTCCTGAAAGACAAGGCGCTGGAGCCACAGCTTGGCGCGATGCTGACCGACATGCTGGCGACCATGACCGATCGCGGCCCCGACAGTGCGGGCATCGCGATCTATGGCGCGGGCCAGGGCGGCACCGCCAAGATGACCGTGCAATCGGCCCAGCCAGAGGCGGATTTCGCCAACCTCGCCGAGGAACTGAGCGCCGCGCTGAAGATGGACGTGACGGTGCACCCGGTCGACACCCATGCCGTGCTTCACCTGCCCGTCGACGGGGTCGAGGCGGCGCGCAAGGCCCTCGCCGCCCTGCGCCCCGCGCTGCGGGTGATGAGCGACGGTGAGCGCATCGAGATCTTCAAGGAGGTCGGGCTGCCGCGGGACGTGGTCGCGCGCTTTGATCTTGCCGCCATGTCGGGCAGTCACGGCATCGGCCACACCCGCATGGCGACGGAGTCGGCGGTCACCACGCATGGCGCGCATCCCTATTCCACAGGCGCCGATCAGTGCCTCGTGCATAACGGGTCGCTGTCCAACCACAACAACCTGCGCCGCAAGCTGCGCGCCGCCGGCATGCGCATCGACAGCGAGAACGACACCGAGGTCGGCGCGGCCTACCTGAGTTGGCGCATGCGCGAGGGGGCCTCGTTGGGCGAGGCGCTGGACAGTGCGCTGACCGATCTGGACGGGTTCTTCACCTTCGTCGTCGGCACGCGCGACGGCTTTGGCGTGGTGCGCGATCCCATCGCCTGCAAGCCGGCGGTGATGGCCGAAACGGATCGTTATGTCGCTTTCGGGTCGGAATATCGCGCGCTGGTCAACCTGCCCGATATCGACACCGCCCACGTCTGGGAACCCGAACCCGCCACCGTCTATTTCTGGAGCCATTGAGCCATGCAGACGATCGATCTGGCAACGCAGCCCTTGCGCGAGTTAAACGCGACGCTTCAGGCGCAGGCGGATCAGACCAACGCCACGCACTGGGAAGTGCTGAATCCGCGCGGCGCGCATGCCGTTGCCGTGGGGCTCGACGCGCCCATCGACGTCGCGGTGCGCGGTGTCACCGGGTATTACTGCGGCGGCATGAACAAGCAGGCCCGCATCCATGTCGCGGGGTCTGTCGGGCCGGGGGTCGCCGAGAACATGATGTCAGGCACGGTGATCGTCGATGGCGATGCCAGCCAGTATGCCGGGGCCACCGGCCGCGGGGGGCTGCTGGTGATCCGGGGCAACGCGTCCAGCCGCTGCGGCATCTCGATGAAGGGCATCGATATCGTCGTGGGCGGCAATGTCGGCCACATGTCGGCCTTCATGGGGCAGGCAGGCAACCTTGTGGTCTGCGGCGATGCGGGCGACGCCTTGGGCGATTCGATCTACGAGGCACGGCTGTTCGTGCGCGGCAGCGTGAAAAGCCTTGGGGCCGACTGCATCGAGAAGGAGATGCGTGCCGAACATCTCGACATCCTGCGCGATCTTCTGGCGCGATCGGGCTGCGACGCGGCCCCGGAAGAGTTCCGGCGCTACGGCTCGGCGCGCAAGCTGTATAATTTCGACATCGACAATGCCGACGCGTATTGAGCGAGGATGACACCATGAAAGACGACCCGCATACCCCCCCGCGCACCGCGCCGGTTCAGTCCGCGACCTTCAGCAATCCGGTCAATGCCGAGATCCGGCGCGCCGCGGCGACCGGCATCTACGACATTCGCGGTGGCGGGGCCAAGCGGCGCGTGCCGCATTTCGACGATCTGCTGTTTCTGGGGGCCTCGATCAGCCGCTACCCGCTGGAAGGCTACCGCGAGACCTGCGACACCCGCGTCACCCTCGGCACGCGGCATGCCAAAAACCCGGTCGAACTGGACATACCCATCGTCATCGCCGGGATGAGCTTTGGTGCGCTGTCGGCGCAGGCCAAGGAGGCACTGGGGCGCGGTGCGTCGGCGGCCGGCACCTCGACAACCACGGGCGATGGCGGCATGACGCCCGAGGAACGCCACCACTCGACCAAGCTGGTCTATCAATACCTGCCGTCACGCTACGGCATGAATCCCGACGACCTGCGGCGTGCCGACGCGATCGAGGTCGTCGTGGGGCAGGGCGCGAAACCGGGTGGCGGCGGCATGTTGCTGGGCCAGAAGATCTCGGACCGCGTGGCGGAGATGCGCACGCTGCCCAAGGGGATCGACCAGCGTTCGGCCTGTCGCCATCCCGACTGGACCGGCCCGGATGATCTGGAGATCAAGATACTGGAGTTGCGCGAGATTACCGGCTGGCGCGTGCCTATCCATGTCAAGGTCGGCGGCACGCGGCCCTATTACGACACGGCGCTTGCGGTGAAGGCCGGCGCGGATGTCGTGGTGCTGGACGGCATGCAGGGCGGCACGGCGGCCACGCAGGACGTGTTCATCGAGAATGTCGGCTTGCCGACGCTGGCCTGCATCCGACCGGCGGTCCGCGCCCTGCAGGATCTCGGGATGCACCGCGAGGTGCAGCTTGTGATCTCGGGCGGTATCCGCAGCGGCGCGGATGTCGCCAAGGCGCTGGCGCTTGGTGCGGATGCGGTGGCCATCGGCACCGCCGCGCTGGTGGCGCTTGGCGACAACGATCCGAAATACGAGGCCGAGTATAACGCGCTTGGCACCACCGCCGGGGCCTATGACGACTGGCACGAGGGCCGCGATCCGGCGGGCATCACCACGCAGGATCCCGAGCTTGCCGCGCGGCTTGACCCGGTCGCGGCGGGGCGGCGGCTGCGCAATTACCTCAAGGTCATGACGCTGGAGGCGCAGACCATCGCGCGCGCCTGCGGGCACAACCATCTGCACAACCTCGAACCGGAGGATCTGTGCGCGCTCACGATGGAGGCCGCGGCGATGGCGCAGATCCCGCTGGCCGGCACCGACTGGTATCCGGGCAAGCCCGGAACTGGTTACTGACGACTGACGCAGGGGCCGGGGATTTCCCGGCCCTTGTTCATGATAAAAAGATCACAAGACAGGGGACAGACGCATGACACTGGATCTGGCGGCATTCGCGCGGGACCGAGGCATCAAGTATTTCATGATTTCCTTCACCGACCTGTTCGGCGGTCAGCGCGCCAAGCTGGTGCCGGCACAGGCGATCGCCGACATGCAGGAGAATGGCGCGGGGTTTGCCGGGTTTGCCACGTGGCTGGACATGACGCCCGCGCATCCTGACCTGCTGGCGGTGCCCGACCCGGCGTCGGTCATTCAACTGCCGTGGAAGCCCGAGGTCGCCTGGGTCGCGGGCAACTGCATGATGGACGATGCCCCCGTCGCGCAGGCCCCGCGCAACGTGCTGCGCCGTCTGATCGACGAGGCTGCGGCGCAAGGATTGCATGTCAAGACCGGGGTCGAGGCCGAGTATTTCCTGCTGACGCCGTCGGGCGATGCGATTTCCGACCCGTTCGATACAGCCGAAAAGCCGTGCTACGACCAGCAGGCGGTGATGCGCCGCTATGACGTGGTGCGCGAGGTCTGCGATTACATGCTCGACATGGGCTGGGGGCCGTACCAGACGGACCACGAGGACGCCAACGGCCAGTTCGAGATGAACTGGGAGTTCGACGACATCCTCGCCACGGCCGACAAGCACAGTTTCTTCAAGTTCATGGTGAAATCCGTCGCCGAGGCGCACGGGCTGCGCGCCACTTTCATGCCCAAGCCGATCGAGGGGCTGACCGGCAATGGCTGTCACGCGCACATATCGGTGTGGGACGCGCCGGGCGAGGCGGCAAGAACCAACGTCTTTGCCACCGACAAGGGCACCGGCGATACCGGCGAGCTGGGGCTGTCGGACAAGGGGCGCGCGTTCCTCGGCGGGATCATGAAACACGCAAGCGCGCTGGCGGCCATCACCAACCCGACGGTGAACAGCTACAAGCGGATCAACGCGCCGCGCACCATCTCGGGCGCGACATGGGCGCCTAATTCGGTGACATGGACGGGCAATAACCGTACCCACATGGTGCGCGTGCCGGGGCCGGGCCGGTTCGAGCTGCGGCTGCCCGATGGCGCGGCCAACCCTTACCTTTTGCAAGCGGTGATCGTCGCCGCGGGGCTCAGCGGCATCCGCACGGATGCCGATCCCGGACCGCGCCGCGATATCGACATGTACGCTGAAGGTCATACCGTGACGGACGCGCCGCGGCTGCCGCTGAACATGCTCGACGCGCTGCGCGCCTTTGAGGCCGATCCCGAACTGATGAGCGCCATGGGCGACGAATTCTCGCGATCCTACCTGAAGCTCAAGCATCAGGAGTGGGACTCCTTCGTGTCGCATTTCAGCCGGTGGGAAAAAGAGCACACGCTGGATATCTGAGCCCGCCGCGATCATGGCGCGGGTGGCGTGGCACGACCCCGTAACGGCGTCCGCGGGCCACATGTCCGGGCCACATGTCCCTGTCGGGGGTTGATCTTTATGTTTGGCTTGGCTAAGTTTCTCGGCATGGGAAAACACCCAACATCCACGTCGTTCAGGCCCATTCGGACGTCACGGGTACAATACCCGTGCCCGAATGTGTGTTGTCGTCCCTTGTAGCGAACAAACGTTGCAAAGGTATGCCCTGAAACACCGGGCGTAACGGCAAATGACGCGGTAAATCGAAAGGAAACGATCAT
This sequence comes from Roseovarius tibetensis, assembly GCF_050896375.1. Classification (NCBI taxonomy): domain Bacteria; kingdom Pseudomonadati; phylum Pseudomonadota; class Alphaproteobacteria; order Rhodobacterales; family Roseobacteraceae; genus Roseovarius; species Roseovarius tibetensis. The sequence goes on along the minus strand of NZ_JBPBBB010000002.1, from coordinate 12,142 downwards.
GAAGAAGCTATCCCTATTTCTCGCGGCCAGTGCCCTGTCGGCACCCATGGCGGCACACGCGCAATCCGACGCATGCGGAGATGTTTCGATCACCGAAATGAATTGGGCCTCTGCGCAGGTCGTGACCAGCGTTGCGTCGTTCCTGATGGAGCAGGGTTACGGCTGCAATGTCAGCGTCGTGCAGTCCGATACCGTGCCGGCCGTCACGTCGGTGGCCGAGAACGGCGAACCCGACATCGTCACCGAGCTGTGGCTGAACTCCACCGGTGACGCGTATGAGCAGCTCAAGGAAGCCGGAAAGGTTGTCGAAGCCGCATCCGTGCTTGATCCCGGTGGTGTCGAAGGCTGGTGGGTGCCCACCTATCTCGCCGAAGAGCACCCCGAGGTGACGACGATCGAGGGCATCCTCGAAAATCCCGATCTGGTCGGCGCACGCTTTTACAACTGCCCCGAGGGCTGGGGCTGCCGCGTGGTCAGCGACAACCTGGCGCGTGCGCTCGACCTCGAGGGCAATGGCATCGAGGTGTTCAACGCCGGGTCGGGCCAGGTGCTCGCCTCGTCGATGGCCGATGCCGTGATGGAAGAAGAGCCGTGGTTCGGCTACTACTGGGGCCCGACCGTGCCGCTCGGCAAATACGACATGACCAAGGTCGATCTTGGCGAGGTCAAGCCCGAGGTGCACGCGCGCAACCAGAACCAAGAGGCCGATAATCCGGGCGTGTCCGACTTCCCGGCAGCGCCGATCGTCACCGCCGTGACATCGACCTTCCAGGAAGAGAACCCCGCCGTGTTCAAGCTCATGCAGAACATGACCTTCAAGACCGACAACATGAGCTCTATCCTGGCGTGGATGGACGAGAACAACGCGTCGGCTGACGAGGCCGCGGTCTACTACCTGCAGAACTATCAGGATCAGTGGTCCGAATGGCTGAGTGATGACGCACGTCAGAATCTTGCGTCCGTCCTCGACCAAGGCTAAGATTATTCGTAGTGGCGGGGCCGATCTATGGTCGGCCCCGCCTTTTTTATGCGCGGCATGTCCTGCGATGCGGCAGTGCCTAGGGAGATTAAGTCACGATGGCGACATATGATTTCGTATTCCGGGCTCTCGGGCTCGAGGACTGGTGTTCGGCCTCTGAAGAGTCGGCGCCCATGTCCATGGACGCGCTCACGGCGCAGGCCTCGGGCCAGGAACAAAGCACATCGATATGGGAATTGCCGTTCCCGTCGATGGACTCGCTGAACGACGCTTGCGCCGCGTTTCCGCAATCGCGCAACGTCACGCTCGGGCTCGAACAGGGGTTCCTGAACGTCAAGGATTCCATGAGTGTCGTGCTGGACCCGTTGACACAGCCGCTGTCATGGCTGCTCGAAGGGGCGCTTTACGGGATTCTCAACACCCCGTGGTGGATCGTCATCCCGCTTTTGATGCTTATTGTCTGGTTCGTATCCAAATCGTGGAAGCTTCTGGCCTTTGTCGCGATCAGCCTCGGCGGCCTCGCCTTCATCGATTATTACAGCTATGCGATGCAGACGCTGGCAATCATCTTTGTCTGCGCCGTGCTATGCGTGATACTGGGGGTCCCGATAGGTATCGCGATGTCGCGATCCGACAGGATGCGCGCCGGCACGATACCGATCCTCGACATGCTGCAGACGCTGCCGCCTTTCGTCTATCTGATTCCGCTGATCTTCCTGTTTTCGGTGACCGAGCCGAAGCTCTACGGGATCGCGATCATTCTTTACGCCATCGTGCCGGTGATCCGCCTGACGGATCTGGGCATCCGCATGGTCGACGAGTCGGTGATCGAGGCGGCCGAGGCGTTCGGCATGACCGACCGGCAGAAGCTGTATGGCGTGCAGATCCCGCTGGCGCTGCCCAACATCATGGCCGGTGTGAACCAGACCATCATGATGAGCCTTGCGATGGTCGTGATCGCCTCGCTGGTATCGGCGCCGGGTCTGGGGGTTCTCGTGTTGCGGGGGATCAACAACCTTGAACTGGGGGTTGGCCTTGTGTCCGGCCTTGGCATCGTGCTGCTCGCGGTGATGCTGGACCGGACGACCAAGGCGGCGCTCAACCGCATCAACGCCTCGCAGAAAGGCTGAGCCATGATCAACCGATCCGAAAAGAACACCAAGATCTCGATCCGGCACCTCTACAAGATCTTCGGGGAAGACCCGCAGGGCGTGATGGATCACGTCAAGAACGGGATGACCAAGGCGGATCTGCTGGAACATCACCATCACGTTCTGGCCCTGAACGACATCAATGTGGATGTGAAGGAAGGCGACATCACCGTGATGATGGGCCTGTCCGGGTCCGGCAAGTCCACGCTGATCCGCCACCTGAATCGCCTGATCGAGCCGACGGCAGGCGAGGTCAATCTGGACGGCACCAACATCGTCGACCTCAACGAGAAGGATCTGCGCAAGCTGCGGCGGGAAGAGATGTCGATGGTGTTCCAGCACTTCGCGCTGCTTCCGCACCGCACCGTGCTTGAAAATGCCGGCATGGCGATGGACGTGCGCGGGGTTCCAAAGGAGGAATTCCAGAGCGAGGCGCATAAATGGCTGGAGCGCGTGGGCCTCAAGGGCGTCGCCGACCAGTATCCCTTCCAGCTTTCCGGGGGTATGCAGCAACGCGTGGGGATCGCCCGTGCGCTTTGTTCGAATGCGCCGGTGATGCTGATGGACGAGGCGTTCTCGGCCCTTGATCCGCTGATCCGTACCGACATGCAGGACCTGCTGCTGGAGCTTCAGAAAGAGCTCAAGAAGACGGTTGTCTTCATCTCGCACGACCTTGACGAGGCGCTGAAACTGGCCGACCACCTTGTGATCCTGAACGAGGGGTACGTTGTGCAACAGGGCGAGCCGCAGGAAATCCTGATCTCGCCGAACGACGACTACATCGTCGACTTCATTTCGGACATCAACCGCGCCCGCGTTCTGCGCGTCCGCTCGGTCATGGAAGTCACGGAGAACATTCCCGACACCGTCGCCGGCGAGGTCGATTACGATGACAACCTCGAATCCGTGATTGCCCGGTCCGAAGGCGAGGCGGGCCTGACCTATGTCGTCACGCAAGATGGAAAGCAGGTCGGCGTTCTCAAGATGACGGATCTGTTCAAGGCGCTCGTGCCGACGGCGGCCTCGGATGACGGGTTGCGCGCCGGCGCGGCCTGATCCGGCGATCCCGCTCGGTCATCCAAGGAACGGATCGGTCTGTCGCCTTCGCCGCCATGGCACACGCCGCGTGGGCACCCCGACGGCCGCCAGATAACGTCGTGCCGTCGGCGATTGACCCTTCGTCGCGGACTGCATTGGTATCGCCACCGACAGGTCGCGGCGGACAAGCAGGGGCACGCCCGGCTGATCGGATAACGCGCGCGGCGATCCGATCAGCCCGGCTTCAGCGGATAGCACCATCAAGCCGAGACGTTTTCCAGATCAGGCCGGGGCAATAGCGCGCGGCAAACCGGCCGTTTTCCAGCGCGAGCAGATGTAGCCAGCCATTGTCGAACAGATCCCGCACGCCGTCATGTTTGCGCAGGACGTCGGTTATCGCCTCTGTCGGCGCCTCTACCAGCACCGTCAATCGCAGTGCCTCATGCGCCGGGCGCACGCCATCGTGCACGGTCTGGTGGGGCAGCCCCGGACGCATCAGGCCGCCGTTCCCCTCGACCACGCCGATCCCGCCCACGACGTTGTGTATCAGCTTGTTCCCGCCGCCGAAAACCTGCGGTGCGACGGTCGAGCCATAGTATTGCAGGCTGATCCAGCTTGCCACCACGACCGGTGCGGTCAGGATCAGTTCCAGCGTGGCAAACCCGGTATCGTCGGTCCAGTCATAGCTGTGCAGGAACGCGCGCCCCTCAAGGTCGCGCCCTGCAGTCGTCGCACGCGGGGCCGCGATCAAGGTGCCGCACCCGGCCAGACCCCATTCGGCCCGGATTTCAGCCCAGTCCGTGGCCCGCCGTGCAAGGGTGTCCCCCCCGCCGCCCGGCAGGCGCAGCGCACGTTCGGTGCGCGCCTGATGCCCCGCGCCCGACAGCCAGGCTTTGGCCTGCGCGAGGTCGTTGGCGTGGTCGGGGGCGGGCGTGTCGTGGTACAGGGTCACCTCATCGGTCACCGTATCATGCAGGCCGGCCACGAACAGGGTGTCCTCGGGCAGTGACACCCCGTGCGCCGGCAGCCCCGCGCGCGTGTCGGGATCGTTCAGCAGCGACGCCAGCAGGCGCGCGGACACCTCACCGGTCTGCCCGGCGCAGGCGCCGCAGTGATACGCGCTTTGATGCGGGTTGTTGCGCATCTGCGCGCCGTGACCCACCAGCAGCACCAGCCGCGCATGATCCGTTGTCAGGCTCATCGCCCGCAGCACCGACGCGGCCGTCTGCGCCTTCTGCGCCGGTGTCAGCCCGCCGTCGATCCGGGGCGGGGGTGTGGGGCACGGATCCTTGGGGCCCAGCCTGAGCGCGTCCTTCAGCAGTCTGGCCCCGTAGGCGGGGCCAGCGGCCTCGACAAAGGCAAAGGACGATACCGCGGCTTGCCGGAACCGGCCCCATGCGCGCTTGGCGCGCGCCGAGATGCGCATCGCCGCCTCGTGATCGGCAGCGCCGTGACCGGTCGAGGTCAGCGCAGGTGTCAGCAGTGCGGGCAGATGGGCCTGCACCTCGTCCGTGCCGGCCGGCCTGTGGGCGACGGGTAGGCCGAAGAAACCGGCAAAACCCAATGTCTGGATGTCGTGATCCTGCGCCTCCAGCGCACGGCGAAACACCTCGGAGCGCACATCGATGCAAAAGGCGGCCTGCATACGGGCCTGGCCGGTGCGTGCGGCGGGGCCTGTCAGAAGGGCCGCGACCTTGCGTTGATGCGCCCGTTCGGCCGCGTCTTGAAGGATCGCGTCCAGCGCCTGGTCGGGTGTCGGCTGCAAGGGGGCGGCATGGCGGGTCACAGTCATCTGCCAGTCCTCCGCCACCTCCGGACACTGCCCGAGCAGCGCCTCTTCCCAGACAAGCCGGATCGCCAGCATGTCGGTCAGTGTCGTATCGGTTCCGCCGGTCAGCTCGGCCTGCCACAACAGCCAACGGGCGTGTTGCGGCCACCCGCCCAGATCGACGAGCAGCCGGTGAAAGGTCGTCTCCGCGGCCTCGGGTGTCAGACCCAGCCGCTCGGCCGCGCGCAGGATGGCACGTTCGGCGCTGTCGGGCGCCTCGGCCACATGGGCCGAGAAGCCGGTCAGCCCGGCGATTTCCGGGGTGAGGTCGTGGGTCGCCCATTCCCGCCACGCCGCAAAGGCCCCCTGGCCCGGCCGCGGTGTCCAGAGTGCCTGACCCCGATCGAAATACCCCGCGGCCCACAGGCCGAAGCTGCGCGAGATGATTGCGGGCCAGTCGATGCCCGTGGCGCGTGCCGCCAGGGTAGCCACGGTGGGCAGGGCCTCGGGCGTGTGGCTATTGGTTGTCAACTTTGCCTTGAGCATGGCCAGATCGCGCGGTTTGACCGGTGAGGTGGCGGCGATCAGCGCCGCGGCAAGATCGTCGTCCGTGATCTCGCCGGCGGCGACCTTCGCGGCGAGGTCGGCCCGCGGCAGGGTCAGCCGGATGCCCGCCACCCGCCCGACGCGGGCCGAGGTCGTGGCCAGATCCTCGCCCGTCTGGCCGAGGAAGGGGTTGACGGCGACCGTCGCCTCCAACGGGAATGCCGGCGGGATGGCCCGTGCCGCCGCCTCTGCCGCCGCGCGCAACTGTGACGCCAGCGACGGCGCGATCTGTGTGGTCTGGATGAACATGGGGGCGTCTCCGGATCAGGATTGCGGGGTCGTCCGGAAGCCGCCGATCAGGCGGTCCAGAAGCGCGTTCAGGTAAAGGCCGTTCGCGAGATGTACGCGCAACCCGGCGGTAGAGGGATGATGCGCCCAGAGCGGAAACAACGCCTGGGCAAAGGCCACGAGGCCAAAGGACAGGACCGCAAGCACGATCAACGCCCATTCCAGCGGTCCTGCATCGGGGACCGGGGGCAGGGACGGGCCCCAAAGCACCTGTGCGATGACCTGAAAGCCGAAATAGGCCAGTGCCGCGCCAAGAGAGGCCGCGACCGTCCGCCGGGTCAGCGCGCCGGGCGCCGAATCCGCAAGGCCCTGCGCGATCAGGTAGGACACGCCGAAGATCAGCATCGCCCCGAGGGCCAGTGCCTGCGGTGACTTGTCGCCCAACACCAGGGTGAAGCCGGCGGCGACGACGCCATAAAGGATCAGCGCCAGCGCGAAGGACCGCGCCACCGCACCCAGCCCCGGCACCGCGACAGGCCCCGGTTTGCGGATCGCGTTCACCGCCTGCACCGCCCCGCCCGAGGACAGGAAGGCATGCGCCTTGTAAAGCGAATGCGCCACGATATGCAGCAGCGCCAGTGCCCAGAGGCCCAGCCCGCATTGCAGAAGCATGAACCCCATCTGAGCCACCGTGGACCAGGCCAGCGCGGTCTTGACCGCGCTTTGTGTCAGCATCACCAGCGCGCCGAACAGCGCCGTTATGCCGCCGAGCATCACCAGTGCCGCCATGGTTCCGGGGCTTTGCTGCACCAGCCCCGAGAGCGTGATCAGCAGCACCCCGCCCGAATTGATGATTCCCGCGTGCAGCAGGGCCGATACGGGCGTTGGCGCCTCCATGACCTCGGTCAGCCAACCGTGTACCGGAAAGGCCGCCGTCTTGAGCGCTGCGGCCAGTACCAGAAGCCCGGTCGCGGCCTGAGCCGGTACCGGCAGGCTGTCGCGTGTGTTCAGCGTGGCGATGTCGACCGTGCCAAAGCTGTACCAGAGCAGACCCGCGGCAAGGATCAGCGCCACGTCGCCCATGCCCCAGACCCGGATGAACTTGGCCGCGGCGCGCTGCGCCTCGGCCCGGTCGGGATAAAATAGCAGCAACTGCCGCAGCGCGAGCCCCGTCGTCACGAAACCCGCGACCAGCACCGGCAGGCTGGCAGCCTGCACGAGCACGAGAACCGCCGCGATGGCCGTCAGGATCAGCGTGTGGAAGCGACCTTCGCGCGCCTCTCCGTCAAGGTAGCGCCGCGAGTAGCGGACCACGATCCAGCCGACGAACGATACCAGCAACGTCATCGTCACGCTGATCGCGTCCAGCCGCACAAGGGCAGCGTCCCCAAGGGCCACCGTCTGTGGCCCCGCCGCCAGCAGTCGCGCGAGACCAGCAAGACCAAGGCCGAGCGCGGACAGGGCCGCGATTTCCGCCAGAATCGGCAAGCGGCCCGGTCGGCGTCCGGGGCGGGCAAGCGACACAAGCGCCGCCAGCAGCAGCAGAACAGGGGACAGGGAAATCAGCGGCAGGCTCGACATGGCAGGCTCCGGGTTCGGGATCATTCCATGCGATCTAACGCTTGTCTGGATTTCAGAAAATTACATATAATGATCGCAAACATTCGATAAAATAGAACAATGGCCCAGCTGAATCTGCATCATCTTCGTCTCTTCCGGGCCGTGGCAAGCGATGGCACTCTGACGGGTGCCGCGCGCGGGCTGAACCTGTCGCAGTCCGCGCTGTCCACACAGCTTCGCGCGCTCGAGGCCTCTTTGGGGCAGGATCTCTTCGAGCGACGCGGGCGCGGGCTTGTCCTGACCGAGGCGGGCCGCATCGCGCTGGACCATGCCGAGGCGATCTTCCGGACCGCCGACGATCTGACCGCGACCCTGCGCGAAACCGGACGTGCGCGGCGGGCCCTGCGTGTCGGCGCGCTTGCCACCTTGTCGCGCAACTTCCAGATGCAATTCCTGAGGCCGTTGATCGGGCGTCCGGATGTCGAGGTCGTTCTGCGCGCCGGGTCACAGGACGAGCTGCTGCGCGGGCTGGACGGGCTGGCGCTGGACGTGGTGTTGACGAACCTTGCCCCGGCGCGCGATGCGGCCAGCCCATGGCTTGTCCACAGGATCGACGAACAGCCCGTGGGCCTGATCGGCACGCCGGCCCGCGTGGGTCCAGTGCCGCGCGCGCTGCGCGCGCTTCTTGCCACGGAACCGCTGATCGTTCCCACGCGAGAGACCGCGTTGCGCGCCGCCTTCGATGCGTTGGCAGCCCGTCTCGAGGTCAGACCGAACCTTGCCGCCGAAGTCGATGACATGGCAATGATCCGCCTTCTGGCGCGGGCGGATGCGGGCCTTGCCATCATTCCGCCGATCGTCGTGCATGACGAGCTTCGATCGGGCGCCTTGACCGAGGCCGCCAAACTGGACGGGATCAGCGAAACCTTTTTCGCCGTCACCCAGGAACGGCGCTTTGCCAACCCCCTGCTGTCAGAGGTCCTGCGCCGGTGAGGCCGGTTTCGGGCGGCTGGCCCTGCCCCGAACGACCGGCAGGGTCACGCCCATGACCTAATCCCGGTTGCAGGGGGCGCAGCCGCGCCATCGTGCGGCGCACGGGGCAATGTTGCGCGCCCAGGCGGGCATGATGCTGCCGGCTGCTAGCGTTTGCGGTCGCGGCGGCCCGATACGGGTTGGAAGGCGACCCCGACATGCGCTTCGCAATAGGGTTTGCCGCTTTGGACGGGCAAGCCGCAGAACCAGAAGTCCTCTGTCGCCGGGTCGCCGACGGGCCATTTGCAGGTCCGCTCCGTCAGTTCCATCAGGCTCAGTCTTTTAGCCTTCTTCTCGATCTCGCTTACCTTTGCCAGGGCGTCGGGGTCGATCTCGTTCGCAGAGGGTTGCGGCGGAAGCGGCTGCCCGGCGGGCACGATCGTTCGCACCCGCGTGACGGCTGCGGGCTCTGGCTCTTCCTCCGGTTCGGCCTCCTGCGCCGCGGCCGGTTCCGGTTCGGGCTCGGGCCGTGCCTCGGGTTCGAGGGGGGGCACCGCCTCCGGTTCGGCGGCCGGTGCGATCTCGGGCTCGTCGGCCACCGCCGCGACATCCGCGGCCGCCGGGCCAGAGCCGTTTCGATTGGACAGTCCGAGACGATGCACCTTTCCGATGACCGCGTTGCGCGTGACGCCGCCCAGTTCCTTCGCGATCTGGCTTGCGGATTGGCCTTCGCCCCACATCTTCTTCAAAAGCTCAACGCGTTCGTCGTTCCACGCCATCGGGGGTTCCTTGCATCAATCTGGCATAAAATGGAGGATGGGACGGCCGAGCCGAACCCTGCCACCTTGTCATTTGCATCAGTTCCCTATTGTAGAGATGCACGCCCGAGTTACAAGGGACCGGGGCAGTCCGTGACGCCGGCCGAGCCGCTTTCCCGCACCCTGAACCAAGCCCGAGAGGTCCGCATGCGCGATCAAACCGCCGAATTACCCGACCCCGACCTGATTCCGATGGGCACGCGCCGTTTCGGGCGGGTGAACTGGCTGGGCCTGTTCACGCTGGCCGAGCGCGAGAACCGCCGTTTTCTCGCGGTGTGGACGCAGACGCTGATGGCGCCGCTGATTACCGCAGGATTGTTCATGGTGATCTTTTCCATCGCGATCGGGCCACGGCGCGGTGCGGTGATGGGCGTCGATTTCACCACCTTCATCGCCCCCGGCATCCTGATGATGACGCTGATCCAGAACGCCTTTGCCAACACGTCCTCGTCGATCGTCATCGCCAAGGTGCAGGGCAATATCGTCGACACGCTGATGCCGCCCTTGTCGTCGGGTGAGATGGTTTTGGGTTATCTCGCCGGTGGGATCGGGCGCGGGGTGTTCGTCGCGGTGGCCATCGCGGTGGGGCTGACGGCGGTGCTGGGGATCGTGCCGGTCCATCCGCTCTGGGCGCTGGTCTTCATCCTGCTGGGGGCCACTTTCATGAGCGCCGTGGGCATCGTTGCGGGCATTTTCGCCAACAAGTTCGACCAGATGGCGGCGATCACCAATTTCGTCATCACGCCGCTGGCCTTCCTGTCGGGCACGTTCTACTCGGTCGAGGCGTTGCCGCCCGTCCTGAAGACGATCACCCATTACAACCCGGTCTTCTACCTGATCGATGGCGCGCGTTACGGCGTGCTGGGGGTTTCGGACAGCGCGCCGGCGCTTGGTCTGGCCGTCAGCGCCGGGTCCACGCTGGCCGTATGTCTGCTGGCATGGCGCATGCTGGCGACAGGGTACCGGCTCAAGGCATGAGCCGCCACCTTGATGGGTTCGGATCAGACGATCCGAACCCGCGTTTGAGGCGTGGGACCGCGGGCGTGTGATCGACCGCTCTGCGGACCTTCCGGACATTCGCTGCAGGCGCAGCTTGGCCGGACCCGAGCGACGGCGGTGCGCAGTGAACCGACCCTGCAAAACTGCAAACTATGATCGCCCTTCACGACACACCCGTCCCAAACCGGCCCTTCGTGCCTAGCTCAGCGGATGGCAGGTACAGCCCTAAGCTGTCGGACTTGTTCCAAGCAGCAAGAGGCGTGCCGAATACGAAGCGCGGGTAGCGTCCTTTCGTTGCATGCGGAATGAACGACCTATAGAACCGGACTGCCGACCAGCTAATCGAACGAATTTCGGGGCCGTCTCTGCATCAAGTGAGAGACAAGGTGTATACCGTGCTGCGGATTGAGTTCATGCTTGTGTTGGATCATTTGCCGGGCTAGGCGCCGCACGCTTCGTTGACTTTCAAATCGTTACGCATCTAGATCGACGGCAAGGGGTAAATCCTCACTCATATTCTAGGAAGCCTTCAGGATGGCACTTTTCGGCAAGCAGTTTTTCAAAAGCTCAGATGCCCGGGCTGAAGAAGCCTACAGATCAGGCGTCTTGGCCGTAAGCGCCAAGAAGTTCCAAGAGGCATATGACCACTTTAATCGGGCAGCCGAAGGTGAGCACGGGTCTGCTTATTACAACCTGTTCCTCCTGCACGGAGGCGGCTATCTGCCCACCTTCGATCTCGATGCCGCAGCGGACAATTTCTACAAGGCGGCGGATATTGGTCATCCTAAGGCAGAGCAGCAGCTTTACATTTTGGAGGGTGCTGATCGGGCCGGATTCGGAATGGACAACCTTGCCGCGTTGGCCACAGGTTCAGTCGAAACCGGCTTTCTCCCACCGATCTTAATGGTCTGTGCGTGTCGTTTTGTGACGTCCGTCAGCATCAAGTATGGTGCTACGATAGACGTCATTTCCTATGAACTGGACGCCGCGAGCTCCAGCGAAGACGGATATGTGCAAGACTTCATTCGTCGAACGGGAATAGCCCCAAGTTTCTACAGGGGAAGCCTAAATCGACTTGTCGAAGGATCTGCTGCCGACCAGATCACTGATGGTCTAAACGATTTCAGTTTGGCTCTCAGTCGGTCTGGAATGGGAAGCAAACTCGGAAAGATGGCCCGCTGCACTGTGGTCGGCCACATGATCAAGAAATCCTATCTAGGAGAGAACGCAGCGCCGCTTCTAGGCGTAAAGCGCTTCTTCGAAGTCTGAATGGAGAACGGACCGCCGACAGTTCGACATCGCCTGCACGATGAAACGGACAGCCTTCAGAAGACTTCGCTTCGTAGCCGACCGTTTTCGGTCACACAAAGGTCACTTGGCACGGCCAATGCATTGTTCGACAGGTGATGGTGGGCGGTCGAGGCAATGATTGAGTGGCTGATCGGTGCGGCCGTTTTCGGATTGGTTGGAGAACTCTTCGGCGCATCGCGTCGGCTGCCATCGGCTCCATCGTACCAGCCCGTCAGCACCCGCCCAAAGTTGACCCTGACACCGCAGGCTGCCGAGGAGCAGAAGCCGGAGACCGCGTGGGACGTCTCAAGGTTCCACGAGTTGTCGGCGGCCTTGGACTGTCTTGAAAGCCCGTCTCCGTACCCTGCCGCTTGCGTGACGCCACCGGTCCTGTCAGAGGCCGCAAAATATCGAGGCTTTCTGAAGCAGGAACTGGTCCGTGTAGAAGGGATGATTGGAGACAAGGCGGTTTGCGAACGTATCCGTGACTTCTTGAAAGACCCAAAACTTGCCAGGGAAGGCGCCATAGCCGCGCACCTAGAGCGCGAACTTGCTCGATGGGAGTGCTTTCTAGATGAGGTCGAGTCTCAGCCGCTCACAGCCGAACAGCGGCGCGCCGTGCTCAGCGAAGAAGACGCCACCCTTGTTCTCGCTGGGTAAGGCTGCGGCGGGGGCCGTCTGACTTCGGCTACGATCCGATGATAAGTCCGACGTTATGTCAGATTTCATTCAC